>JAVFAQ010000156.1:0-7213 GCA_034002325.1 Flavobacteriales bacterium
CGTGGCCCTGCTCCAGGGCGTGGGCGGCACAGGCGCGGAAGAGCCGGGCGCCGATGCCCCGGTCGCGCGCCCGTTCGGTCACGATGATGTCCTCCAGGTAGAGCCGGCGGCCTTTCCAGGTGGAATAGCGCACGTAGCAGATGGCCATGCCCACGATGGTCCCGCCCGTGGAAGGTCCATCGACGTGTTCGGCCACCCAGCCCGTCCACACGGGAACGGGCCCGAAGCCGGCATCGTGCATGTGCTCCAAGGTGACGGTGACCTCCTGAGGTGCCTTCTCAAACACGGCGAGCTCGCGCACCAGCTCCAGCATGCGGGGCACGTCGCGGGGTGCGGCGCGGCGTATGCGGACGTCCATGGGGCAAAGGTGGTTCAGCGGCGGCGGACAACGATCAGGGCCAGGGCGGCGCCGGCGGCATCGGCCAGCAGGTCCAGCGGGTCGCCGGTGCGGTCCACGGGCAGCAGGTGTTGCAGCAGCTCGGTGAGGGCGCCGTAGAGCACGGTGAGGCCCCATGCGACGGCCTTGGCACGGTGCGTCCGCAGCGCGCGCAGCACCAGGGCGGCGAGCACGCCGAAGAGGGCGGCATGCACCAGCTTGTCCGCGTGCGGGAAGGCGAGCCACGCGGGGGCCTCGCCGGTGGGCGGTGCCAGCAGCAGCACCAGCACGGCCGTGGCCCAGAGCGCGGCGGGCAGCGCGCGCAGCACCGGGCGGGGGCGCATCAGGCGCCCACCATGCTGCGGTAGGCGTCGGCGTCCATCAGCTCGCCCAGCTGGGCGGCATCGGCGATGGCCACGCGCACCATCCACCCGGCGCCGTAAGGGTCGTTGTTCACCGCGGCGGGGTCGTCCGCCAGGGCGGGGTTCACGGCGAGCACCTTGCCGGTGACGGGCATGAACAGGTCGCTCACGGTCTTCACCGCTTCCACCGTGCCGAAGACCGCCTCCCGGTCCACGTCCTCCCCTTCGGTGTGGATGTCCACGAACACGATGTCGCCCAACTCGCTCTGCGCGAAGTCGGTGATGCCGATCACGGCCTCGTTGCCCTCGATGCGGACCCACTCGTGGTCCTTGGAGTACTTCAGGTCTGCGGGAAAGTTCATGGTGGATGGTATGGCGTACGGCTGCAAGGTTACCGAATTTCCCTTGGTGTTCGTTGTCAGTTGTCAGTTGTCCGGCCTCCTGGGGGCATGCTGGTCGGCAGCCCGACAACTGACAACTGCCAATTGCCAACGGATCCCTACTGCGCCAGGGTGAAGCGCAGGCTGATGCCGGCGTTGGTGTTGGCGCTGGGGAAGGTGGTGGAGATCACCGGGGTGTTCACCACGCGCTCGTAGAAGGCGCGCACGTTGAGGCGCTCGTTGAGCACGTAGTCGGCGCTGGTCTTGATCGAGAGGATGTTCTGCCCGGCGGTCACCTGGTTCTGGCGCTCCTCCATCTTGCGGATCACCGTGGCGTTGTCGCGCAGGGTGAGGTCCACGCGCAGGTTCAGGTCGCTGTTGGGGCGGTTGCCGCCGATGGTGAAGGGGAACTTCACCTTGGTGAAGCGGTAGCCGGTGCCCACCACGTACTCCTTGCCGCGCACTTCGGTCACCTGGTAGTTGGTGAGGCTCATGCTCAGGCTGCGGTCGCGGTTGTACTCGAACTTGGCGATCAGGCTGTTGGCCAGGGTGGCGTCGAAGCCGAGCAGGGGCCGCATCACCTCCTGCACGGTGATCACGGTCATCTGCTTCTGCGGGATGAAGTTCTCCGCGGCGTCCACGGCGAAACCGCCGGGCACGTAAAGCAGGTTGGTCTGGTAGCTGCCGATGCTGAAGTTGCTGCGGTAGCTGTTCTTCACGGTGAAGGTGCGGAACTGCTTGGAGAACCAGGGCAGGCGGGTGAGGCCGTCGTAGGTGATGTCCCAGTTGGGCGCGGGGAAGAGCTTGAAGGGGTCCAGGTCCACCGAGCCGGCGTCGCGCCCGGTGTAGGCGGCGATGAAGGCGGGCACCACCACGTCCTGGTTGGTGGGCCCGAAGCCGGTGTGGAAGCCGGTCTCGGGGTCCAGCACGGAGAGCGGGTGGCCGGCGCCCAGGCGCTGGCTCACGATGGGGCGGTTGGCCAGCAGCTGCTCGAAGATGGAGTTCACGAAGTTCTCGTTGTCCTCGGTGAAGGCGGTGCGCCAGGTGAGCATGCTCACGCTGAAGCTGCCCATGTCCTGCGGGCTGTCGTTGGCGTAGTCGCCCAGTTCCTCGTTCCAGCGGAAGAAGGAGCGGTTGTTCTCGGACTTGGTGCGGTTGGCCATCAGCTCGATGCGCATGCCGCGGAAGGGTTCCAGGGTGAGGCGGGCGTTGATGCTCTCGCTGCGGGTGCGGGTGGTGGCGGTGAAGATCGAGGGGGTGCGCACGAGCCAGTCGTTGTTCGCGGCGGTGCGGGCGAAGTCGCGCACCATGTCGCCGCTCAGGTCATGGTCCTGCTGGCCGGTGATGAAGCCCCAGCCCGGCGCGCCGAAGCCAGGGGCCATGCCCACCGCGTTGGTGCGGCGGTCGTAGCCGGGCAGCAGCATGCCGGAGTTCTGGCTGTATGTGAAGGTGCCGTTGCGCACGGTCATCACCAGGCGGGCCAGGCCCTCCAGGGGGTCGATCTTGATCTTCGTGCCGCTCTCCTTCTCGGGCTCGGCCCCGGCGGCGGTGCGCCCGCCACCGGCGCGCTGCGAGCCGCGCGCGGGCGCCCGGCTGCGGCCCTTGTCGTTGATCTTCTTCAGGTAGCCGATCTTGTTGTAGAGGTTCACGAAGTTCAGCTGGCCGTTGAGCGCGATGTTCTGCGAGTTCTGGATGGTGGCGCCCAGGGAGTCCTGCGATATCGGCGCGCGGTCCCACTGATAGCCCGCGGTGTACGAGGCGTTGGCCGTGATCCAGTCGGTGATGGGCAGCTTGTCGAAGGGCAGCGTGTAGGTGGCGTTGATGGTGTGGTCGTAGCGGTTCACCTCGCCGAAGTTGCCGATGCTGCTCAGCACGCTGTCCTTCCACATCTCGTACTCGCCGCGCAGCTTCGGGTCCACCCGGCCCGGCGGCTCGCCGATGAAGGCCATGTTGTTGGCGTTGAAGTCGAGCTTCAGCGCCTTGGTGAGCTCGTAGCGGAAGCCGTACTGGCTGTTCCAGTTGAAGTTCTTGTTGTAGGTGGGCGTGGGCGGCAGCGACACGATGTCCGGGTTGGGCCGGATCAGCCGCTCCATGTACATGCGGTCCACCGTGGTGCGCAGGCTCACCTGCTTGAAGCCCATGTTCACGTTGAAGTCCTTCAGCAGCCGCAGCCACTTGCTGCGCGATATCAGGCCGATGTCCTTGAACGGCTCGATCGGGCGCGGGCGCGGGTTGTGCAGGTAGGCGATGGAGCCGCGGTAGGTGCGCGTGTTCTCGATCGCCGTGTTCACGTCGTAGTACTCCAGGTCCGAGTAGGCGTAGGAGAAGTTCAGGTTCTCCACGTCGAAGAAGTGCTCCTTCTTGCCCTGCCCGCGGTCCTTGCGCACGTTGGTGAAGTTGATGCTGCGGCGGCGGGTGTATGTGCGCGACCGCTTGAGGCGCTCGCGGCGCTCCTCGCGGGTGAGCGCGCGGGTGGCGTCGCTCCACTCGATGTCCGGGTTCAGCGGGTCGTACTGCGGGTTGCTCACCTGCTCGCTGTACCCGATGTACATGGGCACCTTGATGTTGCTGGCCTCGGGCAGGAACTTGCCCATCTCCAGGTTGGCGCTCATGTCCACCCCGTAGGCGGTCTCCATGGAGCGCTCGCTCACCCGGCGGTCGATGCTGCCCCAGTACGGGGTGTTGTAGTTGCCGGCGATGCTCACGTTGCCCAGGTCGGCCAGTTGGGCGTTCACCCGCCCCAGCGCCGCCCAGCCGCCGGCCTGGTCGAAATCGGTCAGCCGCAGCTCGTTCACCCACACCTCGGCGCACTTGGGCATGCCGTCGTCCTCCTTCCACGGGTTGGCCTCGTCGCCCATGCGCTTGGGATTGCGGATGCCGATCATGATGGTGGACATGCGGCTCAGGTTGGGGTTGCCCTTGACGAACACGCGGCGGTCGCCGTCGCTGCCCTCGAAGCGCATGGTGCGCGCCGCCCCGCTCTGGTCGCGCTGCATCTTCAGGTCGTTGAGCTTGGCGAACTCGATGATCAGGTTGTTGGCCTCGGGCCACACGTTGTAGGGGTCGCGGTTGAAGAAGGCCGAGGGCACCACCGGCACCTCGTACTCGTAGTAGTTCTGCTCGTAGTCGTTGCCCAGCCGCACGAACACCGTCACGTCGCCCTTCTCGATCGGCAGGGCCGCGTCCGAGCTCTCGGCGTGGATGAACATGCGCATCTTCTTGTAGCGGCGGATATCGAAGCTCACGTTGCGGAACACCGCGCGGGCGTCGCCGTCGCGCAGGTTGCAGGTCTTGAGCTGCAGGCTCTGCTCGTTGAGGTTGCGCAGGTTGGCGCTGGCCACGTCGATCTCCTGGTTGATGTCCGGCGGCAGCACGTAGTTGATCGGGGTGCGGTTGCCGTTCTCCTCGATGTTCACTGCGGCCACCTCGAAGAGCGTGGCGTCGGGGTCGCCGGGGATGCCGTCGCCGGGGGATTCCAGGCTGAACAGGTACTTGCGCCACTCCCCGCGGATGAACTCCAGGCGGGCGAAGCGCAGGGTGGCCTCCTGCTGCCAGCCGTGCATGTACATGCGCATGAAGCGCACGCTGCGGAAATCCTGCATGCCGTTGACCACCTTGTGGGGCTGGCGGATGGGGATCTTGAACTGGTACCAGTAGACCTGCTTGGGCCCCTCGGGGGTGTTGGCCGTGGCCAGGATGCGGTCCGAGATGAAGTTCTGGCCCACCACCATGTCCTGCGGGCGCAGGCTCACCTTGTAGTGGAAGTAGCTCTCGCTCTCGCTCAGGTTCTGGTCCTGGTTGATGTCCTCGGTGGTGGGCAGGGTGGTCTGCTGGGTGGGGTAGTTCTCCTGGCTGTCCTCGTCGGTCACGCTGTTGCCGTCCGGCCCGTTGAAGCGCTTGTACCGTTCCAGGATGGAGCGCTGCTGCTGGTCGTGGTCGCCCCCGCGGAAGAAGCGGTAGTTGTCGTTGCTGGGGTCCGCCTGGATGGCGGCCAGCGCGCCGGGGTCGGTCACCACGGCCGCCACCGAATCCAGGTAGCCGCTGAAGAAGGTCTGCTCGGTGCGCCCCTCCAGGTCCGGCTGCTGGCTGCTCAGCCCGTCCAGGCCCACGTCCTGGTACCGGTTGGAGTTGCTCTCCACCAGGGCGAAGGCGTTGACGATGCTCTGGGTGGTGGGCACCACGCCCCAGGCGGTCTCGTCGGTCTCCTGGGCCACGTCGGTGAGGTCCTTCGGCAGGCCGTTCTCGAAGAACTTCCGCCCGTCGCGCAGCACGTCCTCGCTGATGTTGCCCAGGTCGATGTACAGGTCGCCGCCGGTGCTGTTCACCGAGTTGACGTTGGTGGCCGGCTCGCCCTGGCTGTTGCTGGCGTTGAAGAAGGGGTCCATCACCCAGAACTGGATGGTCTCGATGTTGCTGGCCTCGAAATCGGTGGTGGTGATGCGCCGCATGATGCCGGCCCAGTTCTCCTCGGGGTTGGCCAGGCGGCCGTCCGGCGCCAGGCGCGCGGGGTCGGCCACGTAGTTGTACGGGCCGCGGTCGCGCGGGTAGTAGGTGAGGTCCAGCACGGGGATGTTGGCCGGGGTGCCGGCGGCGAGCTGGCGGTTGGGGAAGACCTCCTGCTCCAGCACCTCGCGCATGCGGTGGTCGCTGCGCATGGCGGCGTCGTTGCGGATGTGGTCCGGGGTGAGGGTGTTGTTGCGGAAGAACAGCGGGTCGATCACGTACCAGCTGAGCTGCGCCCGGCGGAAGCCCGCGCTGCGGTCGTTCACCAGCCCGGCCTCGGGGAAGAGCTCGGGCAGCCCCTGCGGGATGGAGGAGTGGAACCACATGGCCTGCTGCCGCATGTCGATCACGCTCACACTGCCCTCGAAATCGTCGATGTAGCTGGTGCCCGCGCTGCCGATGGCCTTGCTGTGGCCGGGGATCAGGTAGGCCGCCTCCATCGAGGCCGACACGTTGGACTCCGCCTTGGTGGCGTAGAACGGCAGCTTGTCCACCAGGTCCGTGAGCCATTGCGACTTGCTCTGCCAGCTGCCGTCGATGCCGATCACCGTGTTGCTGATCGGCTCGTCGCCCACGTTCACCTTCTGGGTCAGGGGCCGCTCGTATAGGTTCATGATGGTGCCGCCCAGGGTCAGGTCCTTGTTCACCCGGTAGTCGAAGCGCGCGCCGGCCAGGGTCTTCTGCTGGATGCTGAAGAGCGAGTTGCTCTCCATGCTCACGTTGATCGGGGTGCCGCTTTCGAGGATGCCCTGGTTGAGGATGCGCACCCGGCCCAGGTTGTAGTCCACCGTGTAGTCCTGGTTCTCGATCAGGCGCACCCCGCCGGCGGTGACCACCACCGAGCCCTGGGGGATGTTCACGGCGTTGAGCGAGATCACGTCGCTGCTGGCGCTGCGGTAGCTGCCGCGCATGCTGAAGCGGTTGAGCTCGGGCAGGAACTGCGCGGCGGTCTTGGTGCTGTCGTAGAGCTGCTGGTACACGATGGTGCGGCGCACGGGCTCGGGCTGGATGGGGCTGTTGGGGTCCGGGCCGATCAGCTGGCGGTCCAGGAAGCTGCCGAAGGGCTCCAGCACGGGGAAGAAGATGCGGCCGGTCTGCGCCTGGATGGTGCCGCCCAGGGTGGCCGCGCCGTCGATGAAGTCGAACCAGCCGTCGGGGTTCGGCGCGTTGTTGGGGTCCAGCCGGTCCAGCCCCAGGGCCTGCAACAGCGGGATCTGGTCCAGCGGGGTGCGCGGCAGGTAGTTGATGTCGACCCCGGTCGTGGGGTTGTTGTACACCAGGTCCAGGCGGAAGTTGTCGCGGTTCACCTGGAAGGCGCCCAGGGAGTACACGTTCTTCATCATCAGGTCCCACAGCGGCAGGCGCGGGTCGGTGATGGTGGCCTTGAGCAGGCGCAGCACCAGGGCGTTGGGCGGGCCGATGCCGTCGGTGCTGAACTCGCCCACCTGGAAGGTCTGGCCTTGTATGGTGTACTGGAAGGCCACGGCCAGCACCTCGTCGTTGTTCAGGTTCTGGTTCAGGCCGATGAAGCCGAGGCGTTCGTTCAGGGTGTATTCGCTGGGAGTGAGCAGACGCGCACTTTCGAGCTTCTC
>JAVFAQ010000157.1:0-7204 GCA_034002325.1 Flavobacteriales bacterium
ACCTCTACACCACCGATGAGCGCACCAACGCGTACGTGGCCGCGTACGATGTGAGCGACCCCACGGACATCCAGTTCCTGCACAAACTACAGAGCGACAACGGCTCGGGGGCCATCCCGCACAACACCTATTGGCTGAACGACTACCTGGTCACTTCCTATTACACCTACGGCGTGGCCATCTATGACGCGAGCCAGCCGGGCAACCTGGTGGAGGTGGGCAACTTCGACACCTCGCCCTTCACCGGCGACGGGTTCAACGGCGCATGGGGCGTGTACCCCTTCTTCGAGAGCGGCCGGCTGATCATATCGGACATCCAGATGGGGCTCTTCGTGCTGGAACCCACCTACGTGCATGCCTGCTGGTTGCAGGGCACCGTGCGCAACGCCGACACCCAGGTGCCCGTGGGGCAGGCCACCGTGCAGATCATCGGCACCACCAGCAGCAGCACCACCGGCATCGGGGGCACCTACGGCACCGGCCACCACGAGGCGGGCACCTGGTCGGTCTCCGTTACGGCCCCGGGCTACGAGCCGGCCACGATCGGCGGCGTGGAACTGGTGACCGGCCAAGTGACGCTGCTGGACATCGACCTGGTGCCGTTGGTGGCCTTCACCCTGCAAGGCACCGTGATCGATGCCGGCACCCAGGAGCCGCTCGAAGGGGCGCAAGTCCACATGACCAGCACGGACTACACGTACGAGGCCTCTTCGGGCGCGGACGGCACCTTCGCCATCCCGGGCGTGTTCGCCGATGAGTTCGACCTGATCGCCGGCAAATGGGGCTGGCGCACCGTCTGCCCCGATCCCCAGACCATCACCTCCACCACCGGTGCCATCACCATCGAACTGGATCGCGGCTATTACGATGATTTCGAGCTCGACTTCGGCTGGACGGTGAACAGCACGGCCACCGCCGGCATCTGGGAGCGGGGCGTGCCCGAGGGCACCACGTACATCGGCCTGCAAAGCAACCCCGGCGCCGATGCCGCGGCCGATTGCGGCGATCAGGCCTACGTCACGGGCAACGCGGGCGGGCAGGCCGGCGAGGATGACGTGGACAACGGCCACACCACCCTCACCTCGCCAGTGTTCGATGCCACCACCGTGTGGGACCCCGGCATCCTGTACCACCGCTGGTTCTTCAACTCCGGCGGCAGCGGATCGCCCAACGACTTCATGCGGATATCGCTCACCGACGGTACCCAGACCGTGGTGCTGGAAGAGGTGCAGACCTCGGGCCAGAGCTGGGTGCCGCGCGAGTACCGCATCGCGGACCACATGACGCCCGGGCCGGCCATGAAGCTCATCGTGCAGGTGGCGGACCTGGACCCCGGCCACCTGGTGGAAGGCGGCCTGGACCGCTTCGAGGTGGTGGAACTCAGCGGTGTGGGGGTGGACGGGCCTGCATTGCCCGGCTTCGCCCTCTGGCCCAACCCCGCACAGGACCGCTTCCACGTGGTGCTGGCACACGCCGGCGATGCCGTGCTGGAAGTGATCGATGCCACGGGCCGCGTGGTGCATGGCCCGGTGGCCGTGCGCGGCGGCCGCGCCGAAGTGGCCCATGACCTGCCCGCGGGCGTGTACCTGGCCCGGGTGGTCGATGGCACCTCCGCGGTCGGGGTGCAGCGGGTGGTCATCGCCCGCTGACCGTGCCCCGGCTCAGTTCGGGCCGATGCAGTGGGTGGCGATCAGCTCGTCCACGTCCGCCACGCCGCCCACGGACTTGGCCGCCGCAAGGTCCCGGCAGGCCCGTTCCCGGTCGCCGAGCTGCACGCGCACCAACGCCCGGGTGCGCAGCGTGTGCCCATTGCCCGGCAGGCTGCGCAAACTGCGGTCCGCATCGCGCAGCGCCTCCTTGTGGCGGCCCAGCGCCAGCAGCGCCAGCGCCCGGTTGTTCAGCACGATGGGCTCGTCCTTGTCCAGCTTCAGCGCCGTGCCCAACACGGTGACCGCCTCGTCGTACCGCTCCAATTGGTTCAGTTCGTGCCCGCGGTTGCTCCAGTGGGCGATGTTCCTCGGCTCCTTTTCGCACAGCACCTCCAACAGGGCCAAGGCATCGGCGTGCCGCCCCTGCGTATCGTAGAGCCGGGCCAGCGTGGCCGTGGCGCCGTTGTCATCGGCCCCTTGCCCCAGGCCGGCCTCCAGGTCGGCGACCGCTGCATCGACCTGGTTGAACGCCGCCTTCGCCTGGCCCTTGATCAACAAGGCCTCGCCACGTTCCAGCGCGGTGCGGGCGTGGCGCTCGGCGCGGGCGGCATGGTGTTCCGCCGTGTTCATGTCCTCGCCCCGGAAGGCGTAGGTGGCCTTCAGCAGGTGGCCGGTGAACGAGGCCGTGTCCATGCGCAGCACCCGGTCCACGTCCAGGACGAAGCGGTCCAGTTGCTCCAGCTCGAAGTAGGCCCGCGCGCGGCCTTCATACGCCGCCAGCGATGCATCGTCCGCCGCGATCGCCTTGGTGTACAGCCCGATCGCCTTGCGCGTGTCGCCGGCCGCCAGGGCCGAATCACCCTGACCGGTCAGCTCCGCCGGATCCTGGGCCTGCCCGGTCGATGGGCCCAGCAGCGGTAGGATGAAGAGGGCCAGACCTGCGGTGCGCGTCATGGCGCAAAGGTACTCCGCCGGCCATACGCCATCGGCCCCGCACCGCCCGGTTGAAATTAGCCTGCTCTAAATAATAGATTAGATTTGGACCATGATCCGACGTCTCGTCCTTCTGCTGCCGGTGCTGACGGCCGTGGTGCGGCTGCCGGCCCAGAGCGGCGCGGTGGGCGGGCGGGTGGTCTCCGCGGAAGGCCCCGTGCCCTTCGCCAACACGCTGGTGCAGGGCACCACGCTGGGGGCGGCCACGGACGGGGAGGGGCGGTTCCGCATCGGCGATGTGCCGCCCGGCGATCATGTGCTGTTGGTCTCGGCCGTGGGCCACCGCCCCCTCGAGCGCCGCGTGCGCGTGCGGGCGGGGGAGGAAACGGCCCTGGGCGACCTGCGCATGGAGCGCACCGCCGCCGACCTGGACGAGGTGGTGATCACCGGCACCATGCGCGAGATGGCCCGCAGCGAAAGCCCGGTGGCCATCGAAGTGGTCACCCCGAAGCTCTTCCGCCGCAACCCGGGGCCGGCCCTGTTCGATGCCGTGGGCATGGTCAACGGCGTGCGCGCACAGATCAACTGCAGCGTGTGCAACACCGGCGACATCCACATCAACGGCATGGAGGGGCCCTACACCATGGTGCTGATCGACGGCATGCCCATCGTGAGCGCCCTGAGCACGGTGTACGGCCTCAGCGGCATCCCCATCAGCATGATCGAGCGCGTGGAGGTGATGAAGGGCCCGGGCTCGGCGCTCTACGGCAGCGAGGCCATGGGCGGCATCATCAACGTGATCACCAAGGACCCCGCCTTCGCGCCCACCGCCACCGTGGACCTGATGGCCACCTCATGGCAGGAGCTCACGGCCGACATCGGCGTGCGCATGGGCCGGCGCAAGGTGAGCGACCTGCTCGGGGTGAACGTACACCACTATGGCGCCCCGCGCGATGACAACGGTGACGGCTTCACCGATGCCACCTTGCAGCAGCGCTATTCCATCTTCAACAAGGTGAGCGTGCTGCGCCCCGACCGCCAAGTGGCCTCGGTGGCCGGCCGCTACGTGCATGAGTTCCGCTGGGGCGGCCAGATGGACTGGGCGCCGCGGTTCGCGGGCGGCGACAGCGTGTACGGCGAAAGCATCACCACCGACCGGTGGGAGCTCATCGGCCAGTACCAGCTGCCCGTCCGGGGCCATGCCGCCGGCGACGCGGCCCACGCGCGCGGCACCGTGATGGTGCAGGTGAGCGCCAACGGCCACCGGCAGCGCTCGTGGTACGGCCTCACCCCCTACGATGCCGACCAGCACGTCTACTTCGGGCAGCTGTACTGGAGCCGGCGCACCGGGCGGCACGACCTGCTCGCCGGCCTGGCCTACCGCCACACCCGCTACATGGACAACACCCCGGCCACCAGCGTGTTCGATCAGGACGGCGCCTTCCTGCGCAACCGGCCCGAGCAGCGGCCCCTGCCCGGCCTGTTCGTGCAGGACGAATGGAGCATCGACGAGCTGCACAAATTGCTGCTGGGCTACCGGCTGGACCATGACAAGGACCATGGCCTGGTGCATTCGCCGCGCCTGGCCTACAAGTGGGCCCCCGATGCGCGCTGGGCCGTGCGCGCCAACATGGGCACGGGCTTCCGCGTGGTGAGCCTCTTCACCGAGGACCACGCCGCGCTCACCGGCGCCCGCACCGTGACGATCGCCAACGACCTGCTGCCCGAGCGCTCGATCAACGGGTCGGTGAACGTGGTGCGCCGCTGGCCGGGCGAACGGCGTGCCTTCGGACTGGACGGCACCCTGTTCTACACGCATTTCACCAACCAGATCCTGCCGGACTACACCACCGACCACCGGCTGATCATCTACGACAACCTCGCGGGGCACGCGGTGTCGCGCGGGGCCGGCCTCAACGCCGAGCTGCGCGTGGGCGAGGCGTGGCGCATCCTGGCCGGCACCACGTGGATGCAGGTGTACACCGCCGAGGGCGGCCGGCGCGAGGACCTGGTCTTCGCACCGCGCTGGTCGGGCACCTTCACCGTCGGCCGGGAGCTGCCCCGGCGCTGGGCGGTGGACCTCACCGGGCAGGTGTACGGCCCCATGCGCCTGCCTGTGCAGCCGCGCGACCCGCGCCCGGAACACGCGCCCACGCACGCACTGCTGAACCTGCAGGTGAAGCACGCCACCCGCAGCGGATGGGAGATCTACGGCGGGGTGAAGAACCTGCTCGACTTCGTGCCGAAGGACCCGATCCTGCGGCCCTTCGACCCCTTCAACCAGCGGATCGACGACCCGGTGGACAACCCCCACGGCCACGTCTTCGACCCCGCGTACATCTATGCGCCGTTGCAGGGGGTCCGGGGCTTCGTGGGGGTGCAGTGGACGCTGGGCTGAGCTACTTCCGGAACACCAGCCACACGGCGGCCACCAGCAGCACACCGGCCAGGGCGTGGTTCCAGCGGAAGGACTCGTGCTTGAAGGCCACCAAGCTGAAGGCCACGAACACCACCAAGGTGATCACCTCCTGCACCACCTTGAGCTGCACCAGGGTGAAGGGCCCGCCGTGCTCCACGTGGCCCAGCCGGTTGGCGGGCACTTGCAGGCAGTACTCGAAGAAGGCGATGCCCCAGCTGATCAGGATCACCGTGAACAGGCCCAGTTTGGCCAGCGCCGGATGGTCCTTGAAACGCAGGTGGCCGTACCAGGCCAGGGTCATGAACAGGTTGCTCAGCACCAACAGGGCGATGGTCCACGAGGCGCGCATGGGGCGAAGCTCATCCCGCCGCATCCGCGCCGTGATGGGCCGGGGGCAGGAGAAGTGAACGCGCGGGTGTTGATCCCCGGTGAAGGGGCCGGCCGGCCGATCTCGTATCCTTGGCCACGATGAGCGACCGTCTGCGACCGGTGCGGCGGCCGGGACCTTCGGCGGTGCCCGCATGACCATGGTTCCCGAGCGCGTAGTGGTGGCCGGTGCCGGTGCGGCCGGTTTCTTCGCGGCGATCGCGGCGTGCGGGCATCACCCCGGGGCCGAGGTGCTGCTGCTGGAGAAGAGCAGCAAGGTGCTCGCCAAGGTGCGCATCAGTGGCGGCGGGCGGTGCAACGTGACGCATGATGCGCCCACCGTGGGCCGCCTGGTGAAGGGCTATCCGCGCGGGGAGAAGTTCCTGCGCAAGGCCTTCGGCCTGTTCGGCCAGCCGGACACCGTGGCCTGGTTCAAGGCGCACGGCGTGGAGCTGCGCACGGAGGCCGACGGCCGCATGTTCCCCGTGACCAATGATTCCGCGACCATCGCCGAGTGCCTGTTGCGGGCCGCGCGGGAGGCGGGGGTCGAACTGCGCACGGGCGTGGGGGTGAAGGCGTGCCGGGTGCGTCCGGGCGGTGGACTTGTGCTGGGCACCGATCAGGGCGAGGTGCATGCCGACCGGTTGATCGTGGCCACCGGCGGGCACCCCAAGGCGGAGGCCTACCACTGGTTGCGCACGCTGGGCCACACCATCGTGCCGCCCGTGCCGTCGTTGTTCACCTTCAACCTGCCCGATGACCCGGTCCGGGCGTTGATGGGCGTGACGGCCGATCCGGTGCGGGTGCGCATCACGGGCACGGACCTGGAGAGCACCGGCCCGCTGTTGGTGACGCATTGGGGCATGAGCGGCCCGGCCGTGCTGCGCCTGAGCGCATGGGGCGCGCGGACCCTCCACGCCATGGGCCACCGGTGTACCATCGCGGTGGATTGGACCGGCGGGCAGGGGGAGGAGGCCGTGCGTGCGCGCTTGTTCGCCGCTGACCCGGCCACCCGCCGCAAACAGGCCGCCAACGCCAACCCCATGGGCCTGCCCGCCCGTCTGTGGGGCCACCTGCTGGAACAGGCCGGGGTGCCCGGGGAGAAGACCTGGGACAGCCTGGGCCGCCACGCGCGCAACCGGCTCGTGGCGCTGCTCACCAATGACCGGCATGAAATGAACGGCCGCACCACGTTCAAGGAGGAGTTCGTCACCGCCGGCGGGGTGGACCTGGCCGAAGTGGACCCCCGCACCATGCAGAGCAGGATCGTGCCGGGCCTGTACTTCGCCGGCGAGGTGCTGGACATCGACGGCATCACCGGCGGCTTCAATTTCCAGGCGGCATGGACCACGGGGCGCCTGGCCGGGATGGCGGCCGCGGGCCCTACGGCGCCGCACCCGCACCGGGCGCACGGCGGCTGACCGCCGGCCTCACCGCTTCGCCGTCTTGCTGCGCACGGCCTTCACCCCCAGCACGCCCAGCAGGCCGCGGGCGAACTCGCGCATCACCGTGTTGCCCAGCTGGCGCACCATGGTGTTCTTGCTCATCTTCTCCAAGGTGCCCGGCGGCTCCTTCTTCGCCCGGCCGCGTGCGGGCTTGGCCGGCTCCGCCCGGTCGTCCGCCTCGTTCTTCAGCCGTTCCGCCAAGCGGCGCTCCAGGATCTCGTACGCGCTCTCCGGATCGATCGCCTCGTTGTACTTCCCGGCCATCGTGCTTTGCGCCACCAGGGCATCGATCTCCGCCGGCGTGAGAATGTCCATGCGCGTGATGGGCGCGCGCACCAGCGTATGCGCCAGCGGGGTGGGGGCGCCCTTGTCGTTGAGCGCGGTGACCAATG
>JAVFAQ010000158.1:0-7190 GCA_034002325.1 Flavobacteriales bacterium
TGTCCACCACCAGCAGGTCGATGGCGCCGGAGCGGATCAGGTTGTCCGCGATCTCCAGGGCCTGCTCCCCGTTGTCCGGCTGGCTGATCAGCAGGTTCTCGGTGTCCACCCCGAGGGCCTCGGCATAGAAGCGGTCGAAGGCGTGCTCGGCGTCCACGATGGCCGCGATGCCGCCCTGCTTCTGGCATTGCGCGATGGCATGGATCGCCAGGGTGGTCTTCCCCGAAGACTCCGGGCCGTAGATCTCGATGATACGCCCCTTGGGGTAACCGCCCACGCCCAGCGCCAGGTCCAACCCGATGGAACCCGAGGGGATCACCTCCACCTGTTCGATGGCATCGTCCCCCATGCGCATCACCGCGCCCTTCCCGAAGGTCTTGTCCATCTTCTCGATGGTGAGCTGCAGCGCTTTCAGCTTGTCCTTGTTGATCTCAGTGGCCATGTCTGTGTGTGGTTGGTTGTCGTTCCGATCCGGTTGACGGCGTTCTCGTCAACCAAGTGACACGCAAGTAAGCATATATGCGGGGCGGTTTCCAAATTTTTCGTCAGAAAAGTTTTGAACAGCCCCGAACAGGCCCTGATGGCCGCCGGCCCGTCCCGTCCGGAAGCCTCGCTGGCGGCGGCACTACTTTCGTGGCCCCATGCACGACCACGCGCCACTGGCCGAACGGATGCGCCCACGCACCTTGGACGAGGTGGTGGGCCAGCAGCACCTGGTGGGCCCCGAAGGTCCGCTGCGCAAGGCCCTGGCCGGCGGCATGCTGCCGAGCATGGTCCTGTGGGGGCCGCCCGGCGTGGGCAAGACCACCTTGGCGCGGCTCATCGCCCAGGACCTCAAGCGGCCCTTCCACACCCTCAGCGCGATCAACAGCGGGGTGAAGGAGGTGCGCGAGGTGATCGCCCAGGCCGGCGGCGGCGGGCTCTTCGCGCGCAGCGCCGTGCTCTTCATCGATGAGATCCATCGCTTCAGCAAGGCCCAGCAGGATTCGCTGCTCGGCGCGGTGGAGCAGGGGGTGATCACCCTGATCGGCGCCACCACCGAGAACCCGTCCTTCGAGGTGATCCCCGCGTTGCTGTCGCGCTGCCAGGTGTACGTGCTGGAACCGTTGCACGTGGACGACCTGCTGCGGTTGCTGGAACGCGCATGCGACACCGACCCCGAGTTGCGGGCGCGCCGCATCACCATCCGCGAGCACGCCGCCCTGATGCGCGCCAGCGGCGGTGATGCGCGCCGGCTGCTCAACACCTTCGAGCTGTGCGTGAAGGCGGCCCCGCCCGGCGATGTGGTCATCACCGACGAAAGCGTGCAGGCCGTGGTGCAGCGCACCATGGCGCGGTACGACAAGCAGGGCGAGCAGCACTACGACATCATCAGCGCCTTCATCAAGAGCATTCGCGGCAGCGACCCCAACGCGGCGGTCTACTGGCTGGCGCGCATGGTGGAAGGCGGCGAAGACCCCCTGTTCATCGCCCGGCGCATGGTGGTGCTGGCCAGTGAGGACATCGGCAACGCCGACCCCAACGCGCTGTTGATGGCCACCACCACCATGCAGGCGGTGAACCTGATCGGCTGGCCCGAAGGCCGGATCATCCTCAGCCAATGCGCGATCCATCTGGCCTGTGCGCCCAAGAGCAACGCCGCGTACAAGGCCATCGGCAAGGCGCAGGAGACCGTGCGTGCCACCGGCGACCTGGCCGTGCCGCTGCATTTGCGCAACGCCCCCACCGGGCTGATGAAGGACCTCGGGTACGGGCGCGATTACCGGTACAGCCATGAGGGCCGGGGCAACTTCACCGAGCAGGAGTTCCTTCCCGAGGATCTGAGCGGCACGCGGTTCTACCGGCCGGGCGACAATCCCCGCGAGGCGAACCATGCCGCGCTCATCGCCCGGCTCTGGGGCGACCGCTACGCCGGTGATTGACACCTTGCCGCGATCGCCCGCCGGTCCGCGGCCGCGCGTAGGTCATCCCACGGGCGCCGGGACGGGTCCTTCCACCGCCAGGTCGAAGACCAGCTCGCCCAGCAGATACCCCTCCAGCCGGTCGCCATGGGCCAGCGCCCCTACACCGGCGGGCGTTCCGGTGAAGAGCATGTCGCCCGGCCCCAGCGCCATGTAGCGCTCCACATGAGCGATCAGCTCGTCCGCGCCGAAGAGCATCTGCCCGCTGTGGCCGCTTTGCACCACGTGCCCGTTCTTCTTCAGCATGAATTCGATGTGGTGCCCGGCGGGGAAGGACTCCAGCGCGGTGAAGGTTCCCGCCACGTACGCCGACCCATCGAAGGCCTTGGCTTTTTCCCACGGAAGACCTTTCGCTTTCAACGCTTGTTGCAGATCGCGGGCGGTGAGGTCCAGGCCCAGGGTCACCTTGTCGGCCACGGCATGTCCGTTCCGCCGGGCGATGGTGTATACCAGCTCCACCTCGTGCTGCACATCCTTGCTGAACGCGGGCAGGACGATGGGGCCGGGGAGCGGCACCAGCGCGCTGGGCGGCTTGAGGAACACCACCGGCTCATCGGGCACGGCGTTGCCGAGCTCCTTGGCGTGTTCGCCGTAGTTGCGGCCTATGCAGACGATCTTCATGGGCCCGAAAGTAGCCGATGGCTCGCTCGCTGGACCGGCTACTGCTTTAGCAATCGGTGCGAGGCAGTGCCTTTCGCGGTATGCACGCGCAGCACGTACGGACCACCGGCCAGACCGGACAGGTCCACCACCACCCGGGGCGCCCCGGCCTGCTGCAGGGCGAGCCGTTCGCCGCGCATCCCGAGCACTTCGATCATGGTGATGGGCATACCGTCCAATGCTTTGGCGATCACCTGGTCCTTGGCCGGGTTGGGATGGACCGCTACCGTGGTCGTTGCTGCTGCGGCGCCGATCCCCGTGTGATCGCCGAGCGTACCGTTGGCGTCGATACGGCCGCCATGGACGGTACCGCCGCTGGTGAGCCAGAAACTCACGATGCCGCCATCGCCATCGGGCAATTGGACCTGTCGTTCGTAGAACGGATTGTGCGCGGGAACACAGAAGGCCGCCGGTTCCGGCCATGCTGGCGTGCCGTCGGCGTTCATCCGCATGGCCGAATAGCCACCCACGTTGCTGTCGATGGTGGCGATGACGCTGCCGTCCTGGGACAATACCAACCCGGTGGTGGGGATGTAGGTGTTCAGGTGCATCACCAACACGCCATCGGAGTCCAGGAGAGAGTTCCCCTCGCTGTCGAAGCGCTGCATGTACACGTCGCGGTTGGACGCAGGCGGGCGGTTGTCGCCCCACACCACGGTGGTGAAACCCGCCTCATGCACCATGCTCACCTGGCCCTGGCTGCTCGCATAGCCGCAGACCGGGATGGGCGAGGGATCGAAGAGCAGGGTGCCCGCCGCGGTGAATTGCAGGAATTGCACCTTGTTCGCGCTGTTCGTGTAGGCCATGAGGTTGTTTGCCTCCGGGCCTGTGAGCAAGACATGGTTCCCGCCGAAACCATTGCCCGGCGGGGTCACATCCATGTTCGCGGCCCAGGCGTTCGCACCGGCGCCGTTCACCCGCATGGCCTTGAAGCCCTGGCCGATGCCGTTGCCCACCCGCCATATCACCACGGTGCCATCGGTACCATCGGGCCGCAGCGCGAAAGGCCCGTAGGTGGCACCGGGGATCGCGTAGCCGTGCGGTTCCCACAGGACATCACCCGCCATATTGATGCGCGTGACGTTGACCCCGCGGCTGCCGCCGAAATAGGTGTCGTACCAACCGATGATCGCCCCGTCGCTCACGGGCAGCACGGCCGGTTCGCCCAGGACAAGGACGGGAGAGCCGGCATGGGTGATCATCACCGGGGTCGGCCACAGGGGCGTTGCGTCCGCATCGAGCAGGAGGGCCCGCATGGTGTCCGCATAGGTCTGCGGCGCCGCGATCGTAACCAGCATCAATTTCCCGTCGGCCAGCCGGGCAATGGCGAAATCGCTCACCGAGCAGCTATCCTCGTGGTACACCAAGGCACCGTTCGCCGCCCACAAGGGATATCCGTCCGCGTCCAGGCGTTGGCCGTACACATCGAAGTGGGTGCCGTCGGCGCGCTTGTCACGCCAGAAGGTGTACCAGCCGCCGTTGCCGTCGCTGAAGGCGCGCAGGCCATCGGGCGCACCGGCCGGGGTGGCCACCACCAAGGGTGCGGCGGGATCGGTGCTCCATTGGGCGCAGGCGAGCACGCAGGTGCATGCCACGGCGATCACTGCGGCAAGGCGGAACAGGAGGGTGGGTTGGTGGGTGGGCATCGTTCGGGTGTGAATGGACCCGAAGATGTCCGCACCGTGGGCGCCGCAACAAGCTGGACCGAGGCAGCGGTCGTTCCGCTGAGGGAGCGGTCAGCCCCCCAATGCTCTTCGTACTTCCGGGCGCTTGCGGCGGCTCACCTCGAAGCGGTCGTTGTTGCGTAGCACCACGTGGGAGCCGTCCAGATGGGTGATCATGGTACGGTTCACCAAGGCCGACCGGTGTACGCGGATGAAGCCCACCGGGGTGAGCATCTCCTCGTACTCCTTCAGGGTGCGCGCGCTCACGAACCGGCGTCCGTCCTGCACATGCAGCTCGGTGTAGTTGTCGTCGGCCGTGCAGTGCGATACCTCGGCGGGGGGAATGAAGTAGGTCCGGTCACCGGTGGTGAGGGTGAGCTTCATGGCCTGCTCGTCGTGCTGGCCGATGTTCTCCAGGAACTGCCGCTGCATGTCGTGGCGCACGGTGTCCGGATGGCGTTCGGTGAAGCGGGTCAGCGCCTGGGCCAGTTCATCGGGTTGCACGGGCTTGAGCAGGTAGTCCAGGGCGCTGAAACGGATGGCCTGGATGGCGTAGCGCTGGAAGCCGGTGATGAAGATCACAGCGAAGGGCCAGGTGCCCAGTTGCTTCAGCAAGTCGAGGCCGCTGCCGCCCGGCATCTCCACATCCAGGAAGAGCAGGTCGGGCCCGTGCTCGGCGATCCGTTGGGCCGCTTCGCTTATGTGGGCCGCCTCGCCGACCACCTCCACGGCATGCCCACCCGCGCGCAGCAACTCGCGCAGGTAGGCGCGGTTGGCCTGGTCATCGTCCACGATGATCGCGCGGATCATGGGGCGAAGGTCGGCATCACCTGCGGATCGGACCCGGGCGCTCAGTGCAGGAGTACGGTGACACGGGTGCCAGTGGCTCTGCCGTCCGTATCGCGCAAGTCCTCGATGCGGATCGCACCGGCGTCGGTCATTCGGCGCGTCAGGAGACGAAGGCGCTCGGAGGTGAGTTGCATGCCCAGGGAACGGTGCCCTTTCTCATCGGTCGCCACAGTGACATGGCCGCGGCCCACGCCATTGTCCTCGATGGTGCAGATCACCGCATCCGGGGTGCCGCTGAAGTCCACACGGACCCTTTTCTCCCCGGGTTGGCCCGAGAGCCCGTGCAGCACGGCATTCTCCACGAACGGCTGCACCAGCAGGGCGGGTATCTCGGCGTCGGCGTCGAGGAGTTGCCGGTCCACGTTCACCTCGTAGCGCAGGTCGTCCAGGCGGGCCGCTTCCAGCTTGAGGTACTGGCGCAGGAAATCCACCTCCTGCTGGATGCCCACGGTATCGTCCACGCTGTGGTCCAGCACCATGCGCAGCAACCGCGCGAAGCCCTGCAGGTAGGCCAGCGCCTCTGCCTGCCTGCCGGCCTGGGTCATCCGTGCCGCGCTGTTGAGGCAGTTGTAGATGAAGTGCGGGTTCATCTGGCTGCGCAGGAGCTTCATCTCCAGCAGGCCGTTGATCTCCTTGATCTCCGCGTTGCTGGCCGCCAACTGGTCGTTCAGTGTTTCCAGGGCCTCGGCGTGGCGCCGCTTCTGGCGGTAGTTGCGGAAGACGAGCCCGGCCCCTGCAAGTGCCAGCAGCCCCAGGGCGATGCTGCCGTACAGCTGCACCTCGCGCCTCTGGATGCGTTCCTGTTGTTCGCTGTTCTGGGCGCGGAGCAGGGCATTGTCCTTTTCCTTGCGTTCGGTGTCGAACTCCGTGCGCAGGCGGGCCAGCTCGCGCTGCACCTCAGCGCCCTGCAGGCTGTCCTTCAAGGCCATGTGGCGCTGGTAATGGCCGATGGCCCCGTCGCTGTTCCCCTGCTTCACCTCCAGCTCGGCCATGTTCAGCTCCAGGTCCATCAACAGTCCGGTGCTGCCCGTGGCGCGGGCCAGGTCCATGCTCCGCTCGTAGCTGGCCTTGGCGTCGGGGTACCGGTGCAGGGAGGCCAAGGCGGAGCCGATGCGATGGTGTACGAAGGCCTGGTCGGCCCGGCTTCCTGCGCTATCGTAGTAGGCGAGGGCGGTGGCATAGTGGCCCAGGGCGGTCTTGGGCCGGTGGGCCGCGTACATGTCGCCGATGTTCTCCTGCACCACGCCGGCCGCCACCAGGTCGCCATGCGCCCGATAGGTCCGGAAGGCCTCGGTGTAGTAGGGCAGGGCACTGGCATGGTCGCCCTGGTCGGTATGCACGTTGGCGATCGCCTGCAGGCAACGGGCCTCGTTGGTGGGGCGCCGGAGGGCCTGCTCCAGCAGGCGTGCCCGTTCCAGGTTCTCCAGCGCCGGGCCGAATTCCTTCATCCTCCGGTAGGTGGCGCCGATGGAGTACAGGGCCACGGCGGCGGAGGCGCTGTCGTTCGCTGCCTCGCTCTGGCGCAAGGCGGCCTGGAACCGGGTGACGGCGCCCACCTGGTCGCCCCGTTTCTCGGCCAGCCAGCCCAGGTTGCCGAGGGTGACGGCGGTGTAGGCCGGGTCGCCGATCCGCTGGAAGATGCCCAGTGCGATGTGCAGCAATGAATCGGCGCGGTCGAACTGCCCCTGTCCCACCGCCAGCCAGCCGAGGTTGTTGTGCGCATCGCCCAGGGCTTTCGGGTGGCCGATGCGTGCGGCCAGCGCAAGGGCCTGTTCCCCCACGAGCAGGGCGCTGTCGGGGTCGGTACCGATCAGGTTGAAGCAGATCCGCGCCAACGCATCGGCGCGCAGCGTATCGTCTGTGGCCGTGCGATGGTCCTGGAGAAGGCCGGGCAGGAGGAAGGCGTCCTGCGCCGCGGCGGTGGCCCCCTACAAGGCCATCGACCATACCATGCCCGTGCGCCTCATGTCACGAAAGGTACCGTGCCCGGGGCATTCGGTGCATCGGGCCGGGATGCCCGGCCATGGCTATGCGTGCATGTCCGCCAGCGCCTCCT
>JAVFAQ010000159.1:0-7159 GCA_034002325.1 Flavobacteriales bacterium
ACTACCCCGGCTATCCGCAGGGGCGCACCGGCCCCGACATGATGAACGACCTGCGCGAGCAGGCCCAGCGCTTCGAGACCGACATCCGCAACGGCTGGGTGACCAAGGTGGACTTCAGCGGGCCGGTCCACAAGGTGTGGGTGGACGACACCAAGGAGGTCCATGCCGATGCCGTGATCATCTGCACCGGCGCCAACGCCAAGTGGCTGGGCCTGCCCAACGAGACCCGCCTGCGCGACATCGGCGGCGGGGTCACCGCCTGCGCCGTGTGCGACGGCTTCTTCTACCGCGGGCAGACCGTGGCCCTGGTGGGCGCGGGCGACACCGCCGCCGAGGAGGCCACCTACCTGGCCAAGCTCTGCCCCAAGGTGTACATGCTGGTGCGCCGCGACGTGTTCCGCGCCAGCAAGGCCATGGTGCATCGGGTGGAGAACACCCCCAACATCGAAGTGCTCTTCAACACCGAGGTGAAGGACGTGGTGGGCGAGCAGGCCGTGGAGGGCCTCATCGTGGCGAACAACAAGACCGGCGAGGAGCGCAAGCTCGATGTCACCGGCCTGTTCGTGGCGATCGGCCACCAGCCCGCCACCGACATCTTCAAGGGCCAGCTGGAGATGGACCCCCAGGGCTACATCAAGCACAAGCCCGACAGCACCTGGACCAACGTGCCCGGCGTGTTCGTGGCCGGTGACGCCGCAGACAAGGTGTACCGCCAGGCCGTGACCAGTGCCGGCAGCGGCTGCATGGCCGCGCTGGACGCCGAAAGGTGGCTGGCCGCGCAAGGGAAGCACTGACGCCCGGGGCGGTGGCGGGGCCATTGACGAACGTCAGGGCCGGCCGCCCCGATCTTGACCATCTTTGGCACGGCACGCCCGTGCCGCCAATAAACGCCCAACGCCCATGCCCAGCAAGAAATTCATGGACCTGTATTCCGGCCTCGGCTTCCTGTTCTACTGCATCGCCGCCAGCGATGGCCGCGTGGCACCGGCCGAGGAGCAACGCCTGAAGCAATTGATCAAGGACAAGTGGCTGCCCTTGGAGAACAGCCGCGACGAGTTCGGCACGGACGCCGGGCACTACATCGGCATCGCCTTCGAGTACGCCGTGGCCCAAGGCGTGGAGGTCGATGCGGCCTGGGACCGCTTCGTGGAGACCCACCGGGAGCACCGCGCCCTGTTCACCCCCGATGTGGTGGAGCTGGTACGCGGCACGGCGGCCGACGTGGCCAGCGCCTTCGCCGGCACCAACAAGAACGAGCACGTGCGCCTGGCCAAATTGCACGGCGTGCTGGCCGGATAGCGGCCGAACGGCGGTTCAGTGCCGCCACGTGGGCCCCAGGCTGCTGTACAGTTCGTAGCGCTTCTTCACGAAGAGCAGGAACTCGTATTGGGTGAGGCCCTTGAGCACTTCATCCGGCACGTTGCAGAAGTCGATGAAGTCGTCGAACGCATCGTCGTGCAGCCGGATGATGTCGTAGGCCACGTACTTGTGCAGCAGCTCCCTGAGCAGGGCGCGCCGGCGGTCCTCGTTCTCCAGCTGCGCCACCACGCGCTTGCTGCGTTCGCGCCGGCTGAACTCCTGGTACAGGAAGGTGATGGGGCTCTGCAACGCGCTCACCGGACTGAGGCGGTAGTCGCTCTCGCGGTAGCCCAGCTTGTCGATGTCCGCCTGGATCTGCTTCAGCGTGCGCTCCGGCAGGATCTCCACATCGGCCAGTTGCACCGCCAGGGGCCGCAGGTGGACGGTGACATGGTACACCGTCTTGGGCACGCTGTCGGCCATGGTGATGGTGGCGGTGCGGTGGCCGATGGAGCCCACCAGCAGGGTGTCGGTGCGCCGGGCCTGCACGGTGAAGGTGCCGTCGGCGTGGCCGAAGGTGCCGCTGCGGGTGCGCTTGTTCACGATCATCAGGTCGTAGTGCGCCTGCTGGTCGGGGGCCACCGCGCGGCCATGGATGGTCACCTCCTGTTCCGGCGCGGTCCCTTCCTGGGCACGGAGGGACCCGAGGGCGGACGACATGAGGATGCACAGGAGCAAGGAGCGGACGCGCATGGGCCAAAGGTACCGGGCGCCCGGGCAAAAGGCGGGCCATGGCGCCCATGGCGAAAGGCCCCCACCGCACACCATGGCGCGGCGGGGGCCCTCCAGGCAAGGCCTGTGCATCTGTAAGCCGGGTCCTGTCCCCGACCTGGCGGCCGGGTCTTCGCCATCTATCTGGGATCCCGCTCACGCGGGACCTCGATCGACCTACCCGCCGGACCCCACCGAGGTGGGCGGAACGGGCCGTTCCTTTTCCGGTCTACATGGTCTTTCAGCCCGTGGGGTTTACCAAGCCACCGATGTCACCACCGGTGCTGGTGGGCCCTTACCCCACCTTTTCACCCTTACCCCGGCACCACCTTGCGATGGCACCAGGGCGGTCTCCCTTTCTGCGGCACTTTCCGTGGTCCCACCCTTGACGATGGGACCCCTTCCCGTTAGGAAGCACGGTGCCCTTTGCTGCCCGGACTTTCCTCCGGACACCATGGCGGCGCCCGGCGGCGAAGCGATGCACAGGATGTCAATGAATGTCCATGCGGGGCGGCCCGCCCCACAAAGGTCGTGCATGGCGGCTCACCGGCCGCGCAGGATCTCCACTTCCGTGGCCCCCGAGCCGTAGCGCCGCATGTCCGCATCATGGAACCGCACATGCGCATAGAACTGGAGCGCCTTGCGCACCTCTTCGCGCAGCACGCCCTCGCCCACCCCGTGGATCACGATCAGCTTGCGTTTGCCATCGCGGATGGCGGCGTTGAGCGCCCGCTCGAAGTAACGCATCTGGTACTCCAGCTTCTCCCCGTCGCCCAGGCCCGAGGCATCGTCGATGATCTCATGCAGGTGCAGGTCCACCTCGGCCACGTCGCCCTCGGGCCCGCGCTTGGGCGTCTTGCCCGGCCGCGATGGCTCGCCCTTGTGCCGCCGGCGCCGCTGTTCGTCGCGGGTGTCATTGGCGGCCACCATGCCCAACTGATGGTCGGTGATCCGCCCCAGCACGGTGCGGGCATCGCCGCCGGGCACCAGGCGGTCCGGGGCGTATTCCAGGTCGAAGCCATCGTCCGTGCGCACCACCACGCGGCCCTTGTTCAGGGCATGCACCACGCCGCCGCCCACCTCGTCCAGGAAGGCCACGCGCTCGCCGGGTTTCCATTCTCGCGCCATGATGCGCAAATTTACAGGCCCGTTCCGTCCATGGCACGCCTGCCCACCATCGTCCTGGCCCTGCTGCCCGGCCTGCTCGCCAGTGCCCAGGGCCGGCTGGAAAGCGCCCATCCGTACGGCGGGATGGCGGCGCTGGAGCGGCTCTTCGCCCAGGAGATGAACTACCCGCCGGCCTTCCTGGAGACCCGGAAGAAGGGCGAGGTGGTGGTGGCCGTGCATGTGCAGGGCGACGGCACCGTGACCAACGTCCAGGTGTTGCGGCCGCTGCACCCGGCCTGTGACGCCGAGGCGTTGCGGCTGGTGCGCTTGGTGCGCTGGGCGCCCTCCACGGCCATCGAAGGGCGCGGCGGCGGGGAGCATTATCTCTCGGTGCCGTTCGACCCCGGCAAGTACCGGCGCTGGGCGCGCGAGCGGCCCGAACGCCATGCCGAGGTGTTCGAGCTGCCGGCCACCGCCGAGCTCATGGTGCATGCGCCGCAGGACCTCGATACGCAGGTGGTGCCCATCGTGCCCGGCGGCAACAACGGGCTGGGCCGCCACCTGGCCGAGAGCATGCGCTACCCCGAGGAGGCCCGGCGCCGCAGCATCGAGGGCACCGTGGTGCTGGAGTTCACCGTGGAGGCCTCCGGGGCCGTCACCAACATGTACGCCGTGCAGGAGCTGGGCGGGGGGTGTACCATGGAGGCCATGCGGCTGGTGGAGCGCACCCCCTGGGCCCCGGGGGCGAAGGACGGCCAGCGCGTGCGCAGCTCCCTGCGCGTAAGCATCGGCTTCGCATTGCCCCGGTGATCGCCCACCTTCGCGCCATGGAGAAGAACGGCCCCTGGACCACTTTGAGCAAAGAGGAACGGTACGCCACCCCCTGGATCGCGGTGGCCCACCATGAGGTGATCGACCCCGCGGGCCGGCCGGGCATCTACGGGGTGGTCCACTTCCGGAACATCGCCGTGGGCATCGTGCCGTTGGACGCGCACGGCCACACCTGGATCGTGGGCCAGCACCGCTACCCCATCGGCCGGTACAGTTGGGAGATCCCCGAGGGGGGCGCCCCCCGTGACGCGCCGCCTCTGGAGAGCGCGCGCCGCGAGCTGAAGGAGGAGACCGGCATCACGGCCGGCCGGTGGACGGAGATCCTGCGGATGGACCTGAGCAACTCGGCCAGCGACGAGGAGGCCATCGTGTACGTGGCCCAGGACCTCGCCTTCGGGGAGGCCGAGCCCGAGAGCACCGAGGACCTCACCGTGCGCAAGCTGCCCTTCGATGAACTCCACGACATGGTGTTGCGGGGCGAGGTGCGCGATGGCATCACCATCGCCGCCGTGCTGAAGGTGCGCCTGATGCTGGACAGCGGCACGTTGCGCCTTCAGAAGTAGGCCCAATGCCCGTGCAGGCGGCCGCCGCCGTATTCCAGGGCGGGTGCGGGCACCTTGATGCTGTTGAGCACGAAGAGCGCCGTGCGCAGGACCTTGCTACGCGTGCGGATGCGCGTGAGGTCCACGTCGGGCGCGATGAACAGCCGGCGGTGGCGGTGCAGCCCGTGGGCCAGCGGGTCGCCGGGCAGCGGCGCACCGGCGGTGACCATGCCGGTGGCGCCCAGGCCCACGGCCACGTTGAGCCAGGCGGGCAGGCGGCTTTCCGGCAGGAAGGCGTGCAGGTTGAAGCTGGCCCAGAGGGTCTGGCCGTTGTAGTCCTTGAGGTAGCGCTCCACCGGGCCGTCGCCCAGCAGGTCGGGGCGCATGGCGGCGAACTCCGTATGGCGCGCCGACAGCTTGAGCACCACGCGCTGCTCGTTCCACGCGCGCTCCTGCCCCATGTACAGCGCGGTGCCCGCCGCATTGGCCGCCATGTCCCACCAGGAGAAGCCCCACCGGGACGAGGTGCCGTCCAGCAGCTCCACCCCGGTGAGGAAGATCAGGCCCATGCCGCCGCCCGCCCAGAACGCGGCGCGCTCACGCCCGGGACAGGCCCGCAGCGCCCGGTGCCCCCAGGCCCCCAGCGTGTAGGCGCTGAAGATGTGCCCGGCCTTGTCCATGCCCAGCCACTGGTGCCCGTCGTCGAACGCATGCAGGGCCGACCGGTCGTAGCCGCTGTACCAGGCCCGGTCCAACAGCACCAGGGTGCCCACCATGGAACCGCCCAACAGACCGGCGCGGACCGAAAAGCAAGATCTGTCCACTATATTCGGCAGCGTATCGGGGCGTGATGCTGCGGCGGCCCCGTGCAGGAGTACGGCGGCGATGCAAGACCAGGTCCGCAAGGCGGGCCATCGGTGGGCACGGGACCGGACCCTGTACGGCATCGGCCAAAGGTATCCCGCATCGCTACGCGCATAGAACGCTGCTCTCCAACCCGCTCCCACCGGTGTCTTCGTTCGCCCGCATCCCCGCCATTCTGCTGTGCGCATGCTGCGTTCAAGCCTGGTGCCAGGAGGCGCCGGAAGTGGACGACGCGATCTTCGCGTTCATCCACGACCACCAGCGCCGGGTGCATCCGGCCGCAGCGGGCGACGGGTTCACCGCCATCAACCCGGACATCGGCCTGTGGGCCTCGATCGATGCGCATGGCTTTGCGCTCGCCCCGACGGGCACCACCGACTGGCGCACGCACCTGCGCATCGATGGGCTGGGCCGTACGGCGGGCCCCTGGCTCCCTTGGGAACCCGGTGCCCCAAGCGCGGTGGAGCGCGAACTGACCTGGGCCGGCCGGCACATGGACGTGCAGTACGTGAACGGCGACGACGGGCTGCGCCAGAACTTCATCGTGCATGAGCGCCCCGCCGGGCACGGGCCGATGCGCGTGGGCCTCACCTGGGCGAGCGACCTGCACGGCGCCCCGCTGGACGACGGGACCGGCGCGGTGTTCACGGACTTGCACGGCGAACCCCGCCACGTGTACAAGGACCTCCACGTGTTCGATGCCTGCGGGCGCGTGCTCGCCGCCTGGATGGAAGTGGACCCCGGCACCAGGACCATCAACCTGCATGTGGACGACCACCTGGCGGAATACCCGGTGACGGTGGACCCGATCAGCACCACGTACAACCTGCAGATCAACCTGAACCATGTGGGGCTGGGCATCGGTACGCCGGGGACCGAGTTCGGGTATGCCGTGTGCAGCGCCGGCGACCTCAATGGCGACGGGTACGGGGACATCGCCATCGGGGCGTTCGAGGCCACCCTGACCCTGTTCGAGGAGGGCGTGGTGTACGTCTTCTACGGCAGCCCGGCAGGCATCACCATCGCGGGCCATACCGTGCTCCCGTCCGGCCGGGCCCAGGCCAACTTCGGTGTCTCCGTGGCCCACGGCGGCGATGTCAACGGCGACGGGTACAGCGACCTGGTGATCGGGGGCAACACGTACGCCAGCCACGGCAGCCATTACAACGAAGGCGCGGTGTGGGTGTTCTTCGGTTCGCCGACCGGAGTGGACCCCGCCGGCTTCCAACGGTTCGAGTCCGACCGGCCGAACACCATGCTGGGCTTCGATGTGGCCGGCCTGGGCGACATCAACGGGGACGGGTACAGCGACTTCGTCGGTGGCTGCTCACTATACGGCAACGGGCACGCGAACGAGGGGGCCGCGTACGTGTTCATGGGCTCGGCCGACATCGCCACCGACGGCTTCACCCCGGTGCATATCCTGGAACCCGACTGGGTGACCGCCCGGTTCGGTTCGTCCGTTGCCGGCGCCGGCGACATCAACGGCGACGGGTACGACGACATGGTGGTGGGCGCCTACGGGTACGACCTGACCACGCCCAACTCCGCCGAGGGAGCGATCATGGTGTACTACGGCAGCCCCACGGTGGTGGCGGGCGTGGCGCGGCCCTTCGGCACCGCCCCCACCGTGGTGAACCCCGCCCCCGGCCAATTGTTCAACGCCCATGTGGAGACGGGCAACTACCGCACGGGATGGGCCGTGGCCGGTGCGGGCGACGTGAACGGCGACGGGTACAGCGACG
>JAVFAQ010000160.1:0-7151 GCA_034002325.1 Flavobacteriales bacterium
CTGCTCGATCAGGATCTGCTGGGCGTCCTGCGGGTTGCTGCCGAAGAGGCCGGCGGGATCGTAGAACACCACGGGGCCCTGGGCGGTGCCCACCCAGATGTGGCCGTTGAGGTCCTCGGCCACCGAGCGTACGTCATTGGTGGGCAGCCCGCCGCTGCCTTCGATACTGTTGACCAGCCGGTACCGGTCGTCGCCCGTTTCCATGATCGTGCCGCCGTGGTCGAATACGAACAGGCCGTTGCCGCGCGGGCGTACCACCCATTTCTGCCCCAAGGTGGTGGCGATCAGGTCGGACACCAGGAAGTTCGAGTTGAGGATGCTGCCCGGGGAGAAGGACTTCCATTCGCCGCTTCGGGTGAGCACGGCGACCACGCCTGCGGTGAGCGGGTTGGTCATCCACAGGTGGCCGTCGGCATCGAAGGCCAGCCCGCCCACGTTCACCTTGCCGGGCGGGGCGTTGATCTCCGTCTGCAAGGGGCTGTTGGTGGTGTTGTGCCATTTGATCGGCACCCGGTCCTTGAACTCCAGCAGGCCGTCGTCCCAGCAGCCGGCGAAGGCGCGCGTGGGGTCGATGGGGTCCACCGCGATGGCCACGATGTCATTGGCCGCACCGGCGAAGTCGTTGTCGCCCACCATGATCGGGGTGTTCCCCCAGTGATGGGTCATCCAGGTGCCGTCGGCGTAGTGGTGTACACCGTCCTTCAGGTAGGTGTTCACCCAGGTGGTGGAGAGGGCGCCGGTGGATGCGAAGAGGACCCCCTTTTCCGAGGAGAGGCGGAGCACGCTGGGGTTGTCCGGCCCGGGGGGCACGATCGCCTGGCCGTCCCAATCGCCCGTGGCACGTACCAGGCCCACGCGGGTATCGGCCACCCAGCTCACGCCGTCGCCACCATGCACGGCCTGGGCGGCATCGGACCATGTGCCGGCATAGCCATGGCAGAGCATGAGTTCCACCATGCCCGGCCCGTAGGTGCGCACCTGGCCGCTGAGAGTGGCCACCAGCCGCTGGCCGTCGGGCGATACGCGCAAGGCCCGCGTGCGCCAGCCGTACAGCGGCTCGAAGCGCTGAACACCATCGGGGCCGGCCAGCAGCAGCGTGTCCGCGGCTTCGGGGCCGGCGTAGTTCATCGCCAGCCGGCCATCGAACGCCACCACGGCGCTGAACGGCCCGTTCACCATGGTGGCGGGCAGGTCCGTGCGCTTGTGCCAGTTGGTGAACGAGGCCAGGTTGGGGGCGTACCGGTGGGCCCGGTACATGCCATCGCTGGTGGCCGCATGGATGGAATCATTGTGGAAGGCGATCCCGGTCACGTTCAATTGGCCGCCATCGGGGCCGATGTACCAGGTGTCCCTCACCTCGCGCTGGGCCAGGTCCACCACCACGATGCCGAAGCCGCAGCCCAGGTAGGCCAGGTCGCCGTCCATGAGCACGGTGTTCACGCTCTTGTCGCCCATGATCCCGGCCCGCTTGATGTCGGCCATGTTGTAGCTGGCACCAGCGGGGTGGACCAGGTCCAGGTTCCCGTTGTCATAGTAGACCAGCAACAGCGAGCGGGCCGCGTTCCACGCCAGCCCGTTGATCCCGATGTCGCTCAGCCCGCTGGCCTTGGTGATCCGCTCCACCTCGCCGGTGGTCGGGTGCAGGCGGAACGCGGCCGTGGTGGTGGCGGCGTACACGTGGCCTCCGCCCATTTCGACGCTGGCGGTCTTGCGGTAGGAGAAATGGTCCTGCCAGGTGCCGATCGGCCCGGTCCCTTGGGCGCCCAGCCATTGGGGCGGGGCGCATAGGCCGGCGAGCAACAGGAGACGGGTCGGGAATGATGCCATTGTTCGGATCACGGGTCCATGCGTAACGCGGCACCGGGCCGATCGGTATGTGATGGCGACCGCCCCCCCCGGCCCGTGGGGCCAAAATACGGACGAGCCGGCGCACCGGCCGGCTCGTTCCATCGATCTCGGAGGTCGCGTGCGGATTCGAACCGCAGTGGCAGCTTTTGCAGAGCTGTGCCTAACCCCTCGGCCACGCGACCAGGACCCGCCCCCATGGATGGGACGGCGCGCGAAGATAGGGGGATCGCCATTGGCGCGCATACATCGGTGCGGGCCACTATCTTGCCCGGCCCATTCCCCCGTCATCATGTCCTTTTACCGGATCGCCCTGTCGCCCTTCGTGGTGGCCCTCCTGCATGCGCCCCTTGCGGCCCAATGCCCCGGGTGCGCACCCGACCCGCAATGCCAGGTGAGCCCGCCCTTCCCGGCGATCTGCCCGCAGGCGCTTCCGCCCGCCACGGCCGGCGAGGCTTACGAGACGGACATCACCTTCTGGCTGCCGCCCGAGTTCCAGGACCCCGGCTCCGGCATGGAGGTGTCCTTCCAGCAGATGACCATCAACAACATCTCCGGCCTCCCCTTCGGGCTGGCCATCGAGACCAACAGCCCCACGAACACCTATTTCCCGCAGCAGGAGCAGTTCGGATGCGCCCGGATCTGCGGCACCCCGCTGGGCGTGGGGACGTTCCCCGTCACCATCGACATCACCGCCGCGGTGGAGGTGAGCGGGTTCCCGCTGAACGTGCCGCAATCGTTCCAGGTGGAACTCACCGTGTTGCCCGGGGCCGGCGGCAACAACAGCTTCACCTTCTCGCCCACCACGGCCTGCGGTACCGCCGAGGTGACCTTCCAGGCCCTGATCGATGCCGCGCCCCAGCCCACGGCCTGGGCGTGGGACTTCGGCAACGGCCAGACCAGCGTGCTGGCGGCACCGCCCCCGCAGACCTACGACACCGCCGGCACGTACGTGGTGACCCTGGAGACCACCGTGAGCGGCCAGGTGCTCAACACCGTGCATGTCGGCACGGTGAACGGCGATTGGTGCGGCGACGTGGAGGAACCGCTCTGCAATTGCGGCACGCCCCTCATCGGCACCTGCCCGGACCTGTACTTCGTGCTCACCGATGGCAGCGGCAACGCCTACACCAGCAGCACGGTCGACGACCAGACCACCGCCACCTGGAACGGCCTGGGCCTGCCCTTGGACAACCCGCCGTACAGCATCAGCTTCTGGGACGAGGACGTGGTGAGCGCGAGCGACCACCTGGGCACCTACAACATCACCCTCATGGGGGCCGGCACCTACAACTACAACGTGGCGGGCGGCACAGCCGGCCACATCACCGTGGCCCTGGAGACGGTGCAACAGTTCAATGACACGGACCTGGTGCACGTGTTCCCCGTGCCCGAACCGGTGATCACGGAGAACGGGTCCACCGGTGCCCTGTGCGTGGCCGACCCCGGCCTGGTGCAGTTCCTGTGGCTGCTGGACGGCGATACCGTGCCCGGTGCCGACGGGCCGTGCCATACGCCCGATGCACCCGGCCTGTGGCAGGTGATGGTGACCAACAGCTACGGCTGCACGGCCATCAGCGGACCATGGACCGTGTGCCCCACGGTGGAGGTCACCCTCACGGGCAATGTGCTATCGGTGCCCGGCGGCTTCCTCGCGTACGCATGGGCGCTCGACGGCGTGCCGCTGGCCGATGGCGACGGGCCGTTCATCTTCACCGCAGGCGACGGCGAGTACACCGTGACCGTCACCGCCGCCAATGATTGCGTGGTGACGGCCACCTACGTGCTGAACACCACGGGCGTGGGGAGCACCCCTCACGACCACGGGCGGGTGGGCGTCCATCCCGTGCCCAACCACGGCGAGTTCACCGTGGTGGCCGAAGGGCTCGCCGGAACGGAGGCCCTGCTGCGGCTCACGGACATGGCCGGGCGCACCGTGTGGGAAGGCCGGGCCGCCGTGGTGAACGGGCGCCTGCGCACGGCCGTGCTCGTCGATGCCGCGCCGGGCAACTACCTCCTGGTGGTCCGCGCCGACGGCCCCCCGCGCACGGTGCGTGTGGTGGTCCGGTGAGGCAACGGGCCGTGGCCACCGTAGCTTTGTTCGGCAACAACCCGGCGGCACCGACCGTTGTAGCCGCACCCGCACCATGGCCCGCTCCGATTACGACCTGCTGATCACCAAGCTGGACGCCTTCATCCGCAAGTACTACAAGGACCAGCTTCTCCGTGGCCTGTTGTACAGCGTGGGACTGGTGGTGGCGGTGTTCATCGTGGTGGCCCTGATGGAGCATGTGGGCCGGTTCGGCACCACGGCCCGCACCGCCCTGTTCTGGGCCACGCTCGCGGCCATGGCCGTGGTGCTGGTGCGGTTCGTGGCGCGGCCGTTGATCAAGCTCTTCCGGCTGGGGCCCGTGATCGGCCATGCCGAGGCGGCCCGGATCGTGGGCACCCACTTCCATGAGGTGCGCGACAAGCTGCTGAACACCTTGCAACTGCGCGAGATGGCCGCGTCGGACCCCGCCCGGCGCGACCTGATCGAGGCGGCCATCGCCCAGCGCAGCCGCGAACTCGGGCCCGTACCCTTCGTCAACGCCATCGACCTGCGCCGCAACACGCGCTACCTGCGGTACGCCGCGCCCCCGGTGGCCCTGCTGCTGGTGCTGCTGCTGGCCGCGCCCAGCCTCATCACCGGCCCCACGCAACGCCTCATCCGCCACGGCAGCGAGTTCGTGCCCGAGGCGCCCTTCCGCTTCGTGGTGCTGAACGACTCGCTGGCCGTGCCGGAGCAACAGGACTTCGAGCTGGTGGTGGAACTGCGCGGCGACGTGGTGCCCCAACAGGTGGACATCGACATGGAGGGCCACCGGGCGCCCTTGGTGAAGCGCGATGCGCGCCGGTTCGTGCATCGCTTCCGCAACGTCCAGCACGACACGCCCTTCCGCCTCACCGCCGAAGGCACCACCAGCGAGGCCCACCTCCTGCGCGCCCTGCCCCGCCCGATGCTGCTTGACATCCACCTGGACCTGGAGTTCCCGGCCTACCTGGGCCGGCCGGCCGAGCGGGTGGGCAACCCCGGCGACCTGCTGGTGCCCGCCGGCACCCGGGTCAAATGGAACATCCACGCCCGCCGCGCCGAACGGCTCGACTTCGACCTGAACGATTCCACGCGCACCCTGCCGATGGAGGCGCGCAAGCCGGAAGGCGCCATGTTCACCACCGCCCACCGGTTCCTGCGCGGAGGCACCTACAGCATGACGCCCCGCCTGGGCGAGCTCCCGGCCGAACCCGCATTGGTGCATCGCGTGGAAGTGGTGCCGGACCTGCACCCCACCATCCAGGTGGAGACGCGCACCGACAGCACGGCCATGAAGCGCCTGTTCTATCGCGGCGTCATCGGCGACGACCATGGCCTGCGCAAACTGGTGTTCCATTACCGCTTCGCCACCGGGGGCGACAGCCTGCCGCCGGAACTGCGCAGCGGCAGCAAGGACCTGCGGATCGACCCGGCCAGCACCCGCCAGGAATTCTTCCACAGTTGGGACATCAATGAACTGCCCCTGGACCCGGGCGACCGGATCGAGCACTGGTTCGAGGTGTGGGACAACGACGGCGTGTCCGGCAGCAAGAGCACCCGTTCGCGCGTCGAGGTGTTCGCCGCCCCCACCGCCCGCGAGCTGGCCCAACAACAGGATCGCGACAACGAGCTGATCAAGGCGGACCTGCAACAGAACATCCAAGAGGCCCAGGACCTGCAGCGCGAACTGGAGAAGCTGCGCCGCGAGCTGCTGGAGAAGAAGGAGGCCGGCTGGCAGGACCGCCAGAACCTGGAGAACGTGATGCAGCGCCAGCAACAGCTGCAGCAACGCATCGAGCAGAACAACGAGCGCCTGCGCCAAAGCCATTTGCAGCAGCAGGAGTTCCGCACCGTGGACGAGCGGCTGATGGACAAGCAGCGCCAGGTGCAGGAACTCTTCGAGAACGTGCTCAGCGAGGAGATGAAGGAACTCTACCGCCAGATGCAGGAGATGCTCGAGCAACTGGACAAGGACCAATTGCAGGACCAGATGAAGGAGATGCAACTGGGCCAGGAGGACATCGAGAAGGAGCTGGACCGGGCCCTGGAGATCTTCAAGCAGATGGAGGTGGAGCAGATGGCCATGGACATCACCGAGCAATTGCGCGAGATGGCCCGCGAGCAGGAGGAGCTGGGCCAGGAGAGCGAAGCGGGCGAAACCCCGAACGAAGAGCTGCAACAACGGCAGGACTCGCTGAACAAGGCCTTCGACGAGCTGCGCAAGGACCTGGACAAGCTGCACGAGAAGAACCAGGAGCTGGAGCAGCCCATGGACGTGCCGGACACCGACCCGCAGGAGCAGGAGATCCAGAAGGACCAGCAGAAAAGCAGCGAGGAGCTGGACAATGGCCAGCCCCGGAAGGCCGGACCCAACCAGAAGTCCGCCGGGGAGAAGATGGACCAGCTCGCCCACCAGATCGAGAGCGCCATGCAGGCCGGGGCCGACGAGCAGCAGGGCGAGGACATGGAGGCCCTGCGGCAACTGCTGGAAAACCTCATCCACCTGAGCTTCGACCAGGAGGCCCTGATGGGCGAGGTGACCACCACCAGCACCCGCGACCCGCGCTTCGTGGAGCACGGCCGCAAGCAGCGCAAGCTCCGCGATGACGCCAAGGTGGTGGAGGACTCGCTGTTCGCCCTGAGCAAGCGGGTGCCCCAGTTGCAGAGCGTGGTGAACCGCGAGATGAACGCGGTGAACGACAACATGGACCAGGCCGTGACGCACATGGGCGAGGCCCGCGCCAACGAGCGCCACAAGGCCCAGGCCGCCGATCGCCAACAGCACGCCATGACCGGCCTGAACAACCTGGCCCTGCTGCTGGACGAGGCCCTTCAACAAATGATGGGCGAAGGCAAGGGCGGCAACTGCGACAAGCCCGGCAGCGGGCAGGGCAGCAAGCCCGGCATGGGCAAGATGAAAGGGCAGCAACAAGCCCTGCAGAAGCAATTGGAGGAAATGCGCAAGGCCATGGAGAAGGGCGCACGGCCGGGCGAGAAGAACCCCGGGGGCATGGGCGCTGGAATGAGCCAGGAACTCGCCCGCATGGCCGCGCAACAGGCCGCCATCCGCAAGGAGATGCAGCGCCTGGCCCAGGAACTGAACAAGGACGGCAGCGGTGCGGGCAACGAGCTCAGCAAGCTGGCCGAGCAGATGGAAAAGCAGGAGAAGGACATCGTAAACAAGGACATCACCCGCGAGACCATGCTTCGGCAGGAAGAGATCATGACCCGC
>JAVFAQ010000161.1:0-7133 GCA_034002325.1 Flavobacteriales bacterium
TGCTCAAGCCGGGCTGGACCATCATCGAGGGCACCAGCGGCAACACCGGCATGGGCCTGGCCATCGCGGCCATCATCAAGGGCTACAAGTGCATCTTCACCACCACCGACAAGCAGAGCAAGGAAAAGGTGGACATCCTGCGGGCCTTCGGCGCCGAGGTGATCGTATGCCCCACCAACGTCGATCCGGAAGACCCCCGCTCCTACTACTCGGTCTCCTCGCGCCTGGTGAGCGAGACGCCGAACAGCTGGAAGGCCAACCAGTACGACAACCCCAGCAACACGCAGGCCCACTACGAGACCACCGGGCCGGAATTGTGGGAACAGACCGGCGGGAAGATCGACCACTTGGTGGTGGGCGTGGGCACCGGCGGCACGCTTTGCGGCGCGGGCAAATACCTGAAGGAGAAGAACCCGAACATCAAGCTCTGGGGCATCGACACGTACGGATCGGTGTTCAAGAAGTACAAGGAGACCGGCGAGTTCGACGAGAACGAGATCTACCCGTACATCACCGAAGGCATCGGCGAGGACATGCTGCCGGCCAACGTGGACTTCGGCCTGATCGACCACTTCGAGAAAGTGACCGACCGCGACGCCGCCATCTACACCCGCAAGATCGTGCGCGACGAGGGCATCTTCGTGGGCAACAGCGCGGGCGCGGCCATGGCGGGCCTGATCCAGCTGAAGCGCCACTTCAAGAAGGGCGAGACCGTGGTGGTGATCTTCCACGACCACGGCAGCCGCTACGTGGGCAAGATGTTCAACGACGACTGGATGCGCGAGCGCGGCTTCCTGGTGGAAGAGCGGCCCACCGCCGGCGATCTGCTGAAAGGCAAGGACCTGCAGCTGCTGAGCGTGGAGGCCGATGAGCCCGTGACCAACGCCATCGACAAGATGCGCGCGCACAACATCGACCAGCTGCCGGTGTTCGAGGGCGGCAAGCCCGTGGGCACCATCACCGATGCCCGGCTGTTCGACGCCATCCTGGAAGATGCCGACGTACGCCTGCAGGCCGCCCGCGTGGTGATGGGCCCCGCCCTGCCCGTGGTGAAGCCCGCGGCCACGCTGGACGAGGTGTGCGCACAGCTCGGCAACGGCAGTCCGGCGGTGTTGGTGGAACAGGCGAACGGGTACGGGATCGTAACCAAGCAGGACATCATCGGGAAATTGAAATGACATCGGCCATGCACCCGTAGCTGCGACCCAATGGGTCGCCCCGTGACAGGCCATGCCGCCCCGTTACCAACAACCACGACAACAACCCAAACACCCCATGGCCCTGCGTTTCCGCAAACACACCCGGCTGCCGGACCACGATTACATGCAGGGTGTCTATTTCGTGACGCTATGCACGCGGTTCCGCATGCAGATGTTCGGGCGGATCACCGGAACGGATGCCGCCGCGCACATTGAATTGACCGATGTGGGCCGCATCGTGGATGAATGCTGGCGCGCGATACCGGACCATTTCCCGCATGTGCGCCTGGGCGAAATGCAGATCATGCCGGACCATGTGCATGGGATCCTGACGTTGGAACAACGCCCGGCCAATGATCCCAGCGGGGCGACCCGGTGGGTCGCAGCTACGGGTGCCACGGATGAAACCCGTCACAGGCCGAATGGCCCCCGGCGTGGTTCGTTGGGCACGATCATCGGCGCGTTCAAATCGGAAACCACCAAACGCGTGAACCGGATGAACGCGACCATGGGCCAACATCTGTGGCAACAGAATTTCCATGATCGGGTCATTCGTGAATACACCGGTGAACGCGGGCGCATCGCACGGTATATTGCGGAGAATCCTGCGAATTGGCGGTGACCCCATGATGGCTCTTTCCGACCAGATGCACCGCCCCGTTGCGGCCCCCGCCCTCCCCCAACGCATCATCTCCCTCGTCCCCTCGCAGACTGAACTTCTTTTCGACCTCGGTGTTGAGGATCGCGTCGTCGGCATCACCAAGTTCTGCATCCACCCGGCGGAATGGTTCCGCAGCAAGCCCCGCGTGGGCGGCACGAAGAAGGTGGACATCGACAAGGTCCGCGCACTGGAACCCGACCTCATCATCGGCAACAAGGAGGAGAACGCGCGCGCCGACATCGAGGCCTTGGAACAGGAATTCCCGGTGTGGATGAGCGACATCAACGACCTGGACGGCGCCTTGGACATGATCCGCCGCGTGGGTGAACTGACCGGCACCGCCCCCAAAGCCGAGGCCATCGCCACGGTGATCGCCGCCGGTTTCGCCGCCCTGCTGCCCGACCCGCACGGCTACAGCGTGGCCTACCTGATCTGGCGCGACCCGTGGATGGCGGCCGGGCCGGGCACCTTCATCCATGACATGCTGCGGCGCTGCGGCCACGTCAACGCCTTCGCCCACCACTCCGAGCGCTATCCCGAGGTAAGCCCCGCCGAGCTGGCCGCCGCCGACCCGGACCTGGTGTTCCTGTCGAGCGAGCCGTACCCCTTCAGTGAAAAGCACATCGCCGAGGTGGCCATGGTGCTGCCCGGCGCACCGGTGCGGCTGGTGGACGGGGAACCCTTCAGCTGGTACGGCTCGCGGCTGCTGCGGTCGCCGGCTTATTTCAGCGGCTTGTCCCCCGTTTGAGCGGGACCTCCACGCGGAGGGCGGACCCTACTTTTGCGGGTCGCCATGCCCCGTCCGCTCACGCTCCTCCTGGCCTGCCTGCTGCCCGCGCTCATGCAGGGCCAGCGCGTGGGGGTGGTGCTCAGCGGCGGCGGCGCGGCGGGCCTGGCGCACATCGGCGTGTTGCAGGCCTTGGAAGAGCACGGCGTGCCCATCGACCACATCACGGGCAGCAGCATGGGCGCCCTGGTCGGTGCGCTCTACGCGGCCGGCCATTCACCGTGGGAAATGGACGCCCTGTTCCGCAGCGACCTGTACCGCCTGATGGCCGAGGGTGGCGTGGAACCCAAGTACCAGTACCACTTCAAGCAGGACGAACCGGACGCCTCGGTGATCACCCTGCGCTTCGACCTGGACACGGCCTTCACCACCTCGTTGCCCACCAACCTGCGCGACCCGGTGCTGCTGGATTTCGAGCAGATGCGCACGTTCGCACCGGTATCGGCGCTGGCGGGCTACGACATGGACAGCCTGTTCGTGCCCTTCCGCTGCGTGGCCTCGGACATCACGGCGCAGCGCCCGGTGGTGTTCCGCACCGGCGACCTGGCCCAGGCGGTGCGCGCCAGCATGAGCTATCCGTTCTACTTCAAGCCGATCCGCGTGAACGGCCACCTGATGATGGACGGCGGGCTGTACAACAACTTTCCCAGCGACGTGATGTACGCCGATTTCATGCCCGACTACATCATCGGCAGCAACGTGGCGCACAACGGTACCGGCCCCAGCGAGGACGACCTGCTGAGCCAGCTGCGCGCCATGATGCAGGGGCCCACGGACTTCAGCGTGCAGTGCGAGGAGGCCGTGATCATCGAGCCGGTAACGCACACCTCGGTGTTCGACTTCAGCAACACCGGGCAGACCGTGGCCGACGGCTACCTGGCCGCGATGCGGCGCATGCCGGAGATCCTCGCCGAGGTGGGCCGGCGGGTACACCCGGACACCGTGGCCGCCGCCCGCGCCCGTCACCGCGCCGGGCTGCCACCGCTGGTCTTCGGCCACGTCCACATCAAGGGCCTCAACCCCGCCCAGCAGCGCTTCGTACGGCAAGTGCTGCCCCCATCGGGCCGGCCCTTCAGCGCGGACGACCTGAAGCCCGCGTACTTCCGCCTGCACGCCGACCCGAACATCGCCTTCATCTTCCCGCGTGCCACGCAGCATCCCGGGCAGGCGCACTTCGACATGGAGCTGGAGATGAAGCCCGAGAAGGACCTGGAGGTGCGCTTCGGCGGCATGTTCTCATCGCGCCCGGTGAACACCGGCATGGTGGCCCTGCGCTACAACTTCCTGGGGCGGAGCTCGGTGCGGCTCGATGCCCGGTCGTACTTCGGCAAGTTCTACACTGCGGGGCAGGTGCGCCTGCGGTCGGACCTCGCCACCCGGCTGCCGCTCTTCGTGGAGCCGGTGTTCACGATCAACCGCTGGGACCACTTCCGCAGCTTCACCACCTTCTTCGAGGAGGTGCGCCCCAGCTTCATCGTGGTGCGCGAGGCGTGGGGCGGCCTGAACGTGGGCATGGGCGTGGGCAACAAGGGGCTGCTGGTGGCCGATGCCCGCGCCGCGGAGACCGTGGACCGCTACTACCAGACCACCGATTTCAGCAGCGTGGACACCAGTGACGTGACCACCTTCCGCCACTTCACCACCGGGCTGCGGCTGGAGCGCAACTCGCTCAACCGGAAGCAGCACCCCAACGCCGGCGACCTCTTCCGCATGCAGCTGCGGTACGTGGCGGGCGACGAGCACACCGCGCCGGGCTCCACCCAGGTGGAACAGGCCGAACACCGCACCGGGCACGAATGGTTCCATGCCCTGGTGCGGGCCGAACGGTACTTCCTGCCGCGCGGCACCTTCCGTTTCGGCCTCATGGCCGAGGGCTCCGCATCGTCCATGACCGCCTTCCAGAACTACACCGCCAGCGTGATCCGCAGCCCGGCCTTCCAGCCCACGCCCGAAAGCCGCACCTGGTTCATCGACGAGTTCCGCGCGCCCACCTACCTGGCCGCCGGCCTGCGCTCCATCGTGTCGGTGGCGCGCGACCGCTTCGACCTGCGCTTGGAAGGCTTCGTGTTCCAGCCGTACGAACCCTTCGTGCGCGGCGACCAGGACATGACCGACACCGCGCCCTCGCTCACCCAGCGATACTACATCGCATCGGGGTCGCTCATCTACCAAAGCCCCGTCGGGCCGGTGTGGTTCAACCTGAGCTACTTCGACGGCCTGCGCGACCCCTGGGTCTGGAGCCTGAACTTCGGCTACGTGATCTTCAACCAGCGGGCCAGCGAGTAGGCGCCGGGGCCGAACGGTCCGTTCCCCTCCCCGTCCATCACATGTCGCACAATAGTTCGCACCGGTCCCCGTTGATCCCTTAACTTTGCCCCACAAAGTACTTTGCACATGACCAACAGCGCCCACGACCTCCAGCACATCCGCAGCCTGATGGACCGCAGCACCCGCTTCCTGAGCCTGAGCGGGCTGAGCGGGGTGTTCGCCGGCGCATGCGCACTGGCCGGTGCCTTCGTGGCCCAGCGGTACATCGCCCGGCACTTCGACATCCTGGTGGACCCGCTCCGCTACGGCACCTCGGCGGAAGTACGCACGGCCTATTGGCAGCACGTCTCCTTCCTCGTGGCGGTGGCCCTCTCCGTGCTGGTGCTGGCCCTGCTGGGCGCGTTCTGGTTCACCTGGCGCCGCAGCCGCAAGCTGGGCCACAGCCTCTTCGACCGTACCGCGATCCGGTTGGCGGTGAACATGCTGGTCCCCCTGGCCGCCGGCGGCATCTTCTGCCTGGCGCTGCTGTACTACGGCCTGCCCGGCCTGGTGCCCTCCGCCACCTTGCTGTTCTACGGCCTGGCCCTGCTGAACGCCTCGAAGTACACGCTGGACGAGATCCGCTGGCTGGGCCTGAGCGAAGTGGTCCTGGGCCTGATCGCCGCGTTCTGGATCGGTGCCGGGCTGCTGTTCTGGGCCATCGGCTTCGGGGTGCTGCACATCTTCTACGGCGGCCTGATGTACCTGCGCCACGACCGCAACGATGCCCCGACGACCGGATGATCGACGCGCTCAATAAGGCCTTCGAAAGCCGCGTTCGCCTCGGCATCATGGCCGTGCTCGCCGTGAACGAATGGGTGGACCACAGCACGCTGAAGGAGCTGCTGGGCGTGACCGACGGCAACCTGGCCAGCCACCTCGCGGCCTTGGAACAACTGAAATACGTGCTGGTGCGCAAGCGTTTCGTGGGCAAGCGGCCCAACACCAGCTACAAGGCCAGCGCCGCCGGTGCCAAGGCCTTCCGCGCGCACATCGATGCCATTGAACAACTCCTTCCCAAACCCTGAACCCATGCCGAACCCCACCACCCTGTCCCCTTGGCAACGTTGGTCGCCGCTGCTGATGGTCGTCCTGCTCGCCCTGCTGTTCGATCGGCTGTTCTGGGAGCAGGAGATCGGCCTCAACCTCACGCTCTTCGCGGCGATCGGCATGTCGACGGCCCTCTTCCGCCACGGCTGGGGCAAGGTATCGGCACCGGCGCGCTGGGCCTTCGCCGGCACGGTGGTGGCCGCCGCCATGGTGTACGTACACCACAGCACCGTGGCAATCACGGCGGCGGTGCTGGGGCTCTTCGTCTTCGCCGGACTGGTGCATGAGCCCGCCCTGCGCAGCCTGCCCTTCGCCTTCCCGCAGGCGGTGCTCGCGTTCATCATGGCACCGGCGGCCGGGCGCACGGGCATCGCCGCCATGCGCGGGAAGGGCGCCCCGGCGGGCAGCGGCTGGCGGTGGACGCGCATCGCCGTGCTGCCCGTGCTGATCGCCCTGGCCTTCGTGCAGCTCTACCGCGCGGGCAACCCGAAGTTCGACCTGCTCACCGCCGGCTTCTTCGATGGCCTCTTCGACCTGCTTGGCGAACTCTTCACCCCGCACCTGCTCTTCTTCCTGTTCGCATTGATGGTATGCGCGGCCTTGGTGCGCCGCATCGCCCCCGAGGCGCTGGCCCGCGTCGAGCGGAACTACTCCGAGATCATGGTGCGCACCCGCCTGCGCCGTCCGCGCTGGGCGCGCCCGCTGTCCTTGGACCCGCTGGAGCGCGAGCGCCGCGCGGGCGTGGTGCTGCTGGTGCTGGTGAACATCGCGCTGCTGGTGGTGAACGTGATCGACATCAATTGGGTGTGGTTCGGCTTCACCGTGCCGGAAGGGTTCAGCCTGAAGCAGTTCGTGCATGAGGGCACCTGGGCGCTGATCTGGAGCATCCTGCTGAGCATGGTGGTGCCGCTGTACCTGTTCCGGCGCAACCTCAACTTCCACCCGCGCAACGCCACGTTGAAGCTGCTGGCCACCGTGTGGGTGGTGCAGAACTTCATCCTCGGCATCTCGGTGTTCCTGCGCAACTGGCACTACATCGACTTCCACGGCCTGGCCTACAAGCGCGTGGGCGTAAGCGTCTTCCTGGCGCTGGGGCTGATCGGCCTGTTCACGCTGTACCTCATGGTGC
>JAVFAQ010000162.1:0-7094 GCA_034002325.1 Flavobacteriales bacterium
CCGCTCAAGACACCATCGGTAACGCAGTCACCTTCGGTCGCCTCCTGCTGAGGCAAACGTATCACCACCATTGACTACATTCACCACGGCCAAACGACGTTGTCCGATTAATAGGGGGCTAGACCAGCAGTGGCCGTAACGGATGCCGTCGATGACTGCAAACGGTTCGCCTTCGTGGACCAAGTGTACCGGTCGGCGATCTCCGTGCCCAGCAACATCGCGGAGGGTTTTGAGCGCCCCACGAAACCGGACCGCATGAAATACCTCGTGATCGCGAAAGGCTCGTGCAACGAGACACGCTCACTGCTCATCTTCGGCAAGCGCAAGAAGCTGATCACCGAAGACAAGTACAAGGAACTGAACGGACTTGTGGAGGAAAGCGGGAAGCTGATCCATTCGGTGATGAACTCGCCTTATGTGTAGTTGCTGGTAGGCAGTGGTCAGTTGTCAGCAGTCAGTGGTCAGTAGGTCAGTGGTCAGTAGTTTCCCGCATTACTGACCGCTGACTGCTGACCACTGACTGCTCTTTCGCTACGTTTGGAGACGATGTCCACCGGTCAACGGATCTACTTCCTCGGCGACTTCCACCTCGGCGTTCCCGATGCGGAAAGCAGCTTGGCGCGTGAGAAGCGCATCGTGGCCTTTCTTGATGAAGCCGCTAAGGACCTGCCTACCGGACAGGCACGCGCCACGGAGATCGTCCTCATGGGCGACCTCTTCGATTTCTGGTTCGAGTGGAAGCGCGCGGTGCCCCGGGGCCACGTGCGGTTGCTGGGCAAGCTCGCCGAGCTGACGGACCGCGGCATACCGGTGCATCTGTTCATCGGCAACCACGACATGTGGATCTTCGACTACGTGCCGAAGGAGACCGGCGTGACCATCCACCGGGAGCCGTTGGAGCGCGAGATCAACGGCAAGCGCTTCCTGATCGGCCACGGCGACGGGCTGGGCCCCGGCGACCATGGCTACAAGTTCATGAAGTCGGTCTTCCGCAACCCCGTGTGCCAGTGGCTGTTCGCGCGGTTGCATCCCAACTTCGCGCTGTGGCTGGGCGATTTCTGGAGCGGCCGCAGCCGGAGGAAGAGCTACGAGAACGACCGCAAGTGGTTGGGCGAGGACAAGGAATGGTTGGCACAGTACGGCCGGGAGCAACTGAAAAAGGAGCGTTACGACTTCATGCTCTTCGGCCACCGGCACCTGCCGATCGACATCCCCGTCCATGCCGCCGATCGATCGGCGCGGTACATCAACACGGGCGATTGGATCACCTACTTCACGTATGCCGTGTTCGACGGGAACGATGTGAAACTGATGAAGCGCGTGGGCGACGGGCCCTTGGCGGCCGATATGCGGATCACCGGAGGTCCGGCGGCGTAGCGGTCCGTTCGGCCGACCCGGGCGGGCGGAAACGCCAGTGCAGGCCGTTCGGGTCACGTTCCGCCAATAATTGGCGCAGCCCTTGCTCGTCCCCGGCCAGTTCCGGGTCCAGCTCCGGGAACAGGGAAAGCAGGTCGCGCATCACTTCCTTGATCGTGCCCACCCGCAGGAAGCCCTCGACCAGGTTGTAGAGGATGATATCGCGCTCCAGCGGGGAGGCGTGGCGGGCCATGCGCTCGGCGGCCCACTCCAGGATCACGCGCTCGCGCCGCTTGCGCCGGGCGGAACGCCGTTGCAGCACGTCGTACCAGAGGGCGTAGGCCAGGTACCGCGCCACGGGGAACACGTGGGCCCGGGCCATGAGCACGGGGTCCATCGCACCGGTGTACAGCCCCCCGCCCCGTTCGGCGGCCTGCGGCAGGCCCTTGAGCACGTGGTGGCGGAAGATCATCGTGTCTGCGAAGAGGCGGTCGCGGAAGTTCATTGCTTCATCCGACGCCCCGGTGGCCGCGTGGTACTGTGCCAGTCCTTCCGCATAGCCGTGCAGGCGGAACTCCGGGTCGGCCAGCAGCTCGAAGAACCCGGTGCGTACCGTCGGGTGCCCAGCGTACCGCTCGTAGAACGGCATGGCCACATCGGGTGCTGTGTACAGGGCCACGTAGATGCACAGGCCCACATCGTAGATGCCGGGGTGGTCCAGCCGTTCGGACCAGGCATCGAACAGGTCGTCGAGCACGCCGTACTGGGCACGCCGCATGCACGACACCACCATGCCGGGCAGGGCGTGCAGCGGGTCGAGCCGGAAGCGCGGGGCCTCCACCAGGCCGGGGTCATCGCCTTGGAAGTCGTGCCAATCGCGCTTGCCCACGAAGCGCGCCATCAGGTGCAGCGTCTCCAGGTAGGGCGTGCGCCCATCAGGCCGAACGAACAGGCCGTGCAAGGTGGTGGCCGAAGGGGCCGAGCCATCGAGGATGCGCATCTCGTCCGAGGCGCGGGTGCAGGCCGACTTGCGGTCGAGCACGAAACCCAGGCGCTGTTCCATGGCGGACCTCAGGCGCTGCAACTCCTCGGGCAGCAGAACGTGGCGCGGTTTGGGCATGGTGCGGGGCAAGATGGCGAAAACGGAGGAATGGCGCCGGCCGCCATGCCGCGGCAAGCTGCTACTATTGCCGCGCCGCCCCCGACCATGAGCCGCTTCGCCGCTGAACGCCGCCACGGCGCCTTCGCCCTGGCGCTGGCCCTGCTGCCCGGGGTGAACATCCTCACGTTGCACGCGGTGATGTCCGACGCGGTGACCATGGGCCGGGCGGACGTGCTCCCCACGTACGCCGGCGGCATCCTCGCGGCGGCGTTCGGTGTGGCCTTCTTCGCGCCGCTGTGGGGCCGCCTGCGCCTGGGCACCGAGGGCGAGTTCCTGCTCTGGCGGTACCGGGGTGCCTGGGCGGCGCGGCTGCATGCCGTACGCTCGGCCCTGCTGGGGCTGGTGGTGCTGCCGTTGGCGATGGGCATGATGCTGGTGCCCATGCGCGCGGTGCTGGTGCATCTGGGCGGGTGCTCGCCGGCGGCGGCCAATGGCCTGCTGGCCGTGCTGCTGCTGGCCGGCGCGTTGGCCAATTCGTTCCGCCAACGCATGCGCATGGACCGTGCGCTGGGGGGCCTCGTGCTCGTGCTGATGCTTCCGCTGGCCCTGTTGATCGTGCTGCGCGTTGCGGGGCCGGACGCCGTGCCCTTGTCCACCACCCTGCCCTCGCTGGTCGGGCGGCCCGGGGTGGCGGACCTGCTGCTGCCGCTGGCGGTGCTGTGGTGGTTCGCGAGCATCATCGACCTGCCCAACATGACCGGTCAGAAGCTGCTCGCCAGCCGCGATCCCCATGCCGGCGTGCGGGGCGCCGTGATCGGCCATGCGGCGATGTTCCTGATCACCGGCCTGTTCGCCACGCTGCCCCTGGCCCTGGGGTACCATGCCGGCCATGGCGCGTATTTCGCCTTCCTGGCCGATGTGTTGGGCGATGGCCCCTGGCGATGGACCTTGCTGCTGTTCTACCTGGCCTCCGGCGCCTTCCTGCTGCTGAACACCCAGCATTGGGCAGGGGCGCTGCTGCACGCCAACCTCGCCGCGCACCACATTCCCCGGCTGCGTTCCCGCCGCATGGCCGTGCCCGCCATGGTGCTGGTGGCGGTGATCGCCCTCACCATGCACCGCGTGCGGGGCCACGCCTTCGATGTGATCTGGGACCTGCTGGCGATCACCGCCGGCGTGGGGCCGGTGTTCATCCTGCGGTGGTACCTGCCACGCATCACCGCGCAGGTGCAGCTCACGGCCATGGTCGCCGCCATGGTGCATGCCGGGCTATGGCACCTGGCCATGGGGCGGCCGGCATTGGTCGCCGCGTTGGAAGGGGTCGCCGCCGCTGCCGGGATGTCCATGGCCCACCTGCAGGTCCTGGCCATCGGCACGGCCACGGTGTTGACCGCCGCCGTGCCCTACGTGCTGGCCGGTGATGCGGACGTGGCCCATGGACGACAACGTCTGGCGGAATTGCACGGCGACCGACGCGACCTGCCACGCCGGCTGCTGTTCGCCCTGCTGTTGAGCGCGTTGTTCGCGGCACTTACCGCGTTGCCGATGGTGGTGGCGTGGGCGGTGCGGTGATCAACGGGTGATGGACGCGGACGCCAAGGCGAACGTGGCGGCCCATTCCGGGAAGGTCGCGAGCGGACCCATGCCACCATGCCGGGCCATGAACTTCTTCTTGGCCCCGTTGGCCGCGTTGGAAAGGTGGGGCAGGGCGATGTGTCGCGGCCCATGGAGCCCGAGGCTTCGGAAGCCGGAGGCGGCCACATTGCCCATGGTGATCACCACATCGGGCCGCACCAGCTCCAGTTCCAATGCAAGCGCACGGGCGTGCAGGGGGTGGGCCGTGTAATCGCCCAGCGCGTGCGAGGCGCGCCCGCCCGCATCCTTGAAGTAGACCTTGTAGAGATCGGTGACATAGACCGAACATTCTGATATCAGCGCTTCAATGAATCGCCAGTATCCGGTGCGCTTCTGCACGCGCGTGGGCGTGTCGTGCAGCGTGAACGGCGTTGAAAGGGAGACCATTTCGCGGTCGATGCGCTCATCGTTGTACGGCGAGCGCAGGGCGTCCAGGGCCAGCACCATCACCACGGGCTTCCCGGGGGCGTGCCACCAGCAGGGCAGGTCGGAGCCGTGGTAGCGAGCACCCGGCCTTACGCCAAAGCGAAGGATGTGGACCGGCCTCAGGATGGGCGGAGCTGTTTCCTGTTCCACATAGGCGTCCCTCAGATGCGCGTATACCTCTTCCACCTGCGACGCACTGAGGTCAACGAAGGCGGGGACCACCCGTTGCGTCACACCGCCCAACCAAGGGGATCCACAGAAAGAGGTCATCTCGTTCAAGTCCATAGCCCGTATATCCACTTCAAGACACCGAGGAAAAGCAAGATCCAGCAAAGCCCTATGATCACCATCAGAATGATGCCGGACACTCCGGTCACCCTGACCAGCCATAGCGAAACGAGTCCCTTGGCTCGCTCTTCCTTCTCCTCCAAGGTATTGGAATCCTTGCCCCCGGCATTCTTCCGTGGACGCCCACGAGGCCGCGTGTTCCTTTGGCGCCTGGTCTTGCACGGAGCGCTTTGATCAGGTTCAGCAGGGCGATCCCATTGGTCACCACTGTCAACACCATCCAGCCTACCCCGCTTTTCCCGTTGCGGCGTGCCTTCAACGCCAGGATGCTCACGAGCAAGGCCCCGAAGAAGGAGAGCAGGAAGGTGAGGGCCCGCGTCATCCCGGACCCCGTGCTGTCGCTTCTGCGCCGCGCGGCTACCATTTGCCGAGAAGCGTCGGACCAGCGACCTCCCGAGCTTGCGTTCAAGGCCGCCCTTGGTGGTGGGTATGCCGGTCTTGCGTGCAACGCTGGCACGAAAGCCGCTGATGCCCAGCAACCGTTTCCAACTGAACGAGAACCCGTATTTCTTCCTGGTGCCGGACATGTGATGGGGTTCGTTCGTGAAACGCCGCCCATGCAGCGGCTCAGCGGCGCTTCTTTGCAGCCGCTGCCCGCGCTGCCGCCGCCTTCTTCTTGAGCGCTGCGGCCTTGCGCTCCCGTTCCTTCTTGCGCACGGCGGCCTGCCGCTCCCGTTCCTTCTTGCGTGCATCGGCCTGCCGCTTGCGCTCGGCGGCCCGGCGCTCCCGCTCCTTCTTGCGTGCATCGGCCTGCCGCTTGCGTTCGGCGATCTGGCGCTCCCGTTCCTTCTTGCGCGCATCGGCCTCCCGCTTGCGTGCATCGGCCCTCCGCTTGCGTTCCGCAGCCCGGCGCTCCCGTTCCCTCTTGCGTTCAGCTGGTGTCATTGCGATAAAAATGTTGAGATCGGCCCAATGGTCCCTTCAGTCGCCGATACGGCGTCAATTGTCCCTGCTCAGCAGCCAAACGACCAAGGCGATCAGCACCAGTGCCCCACCGATCAGCCACCGAAGCCATGGCCTTGAGGCCGCTGCTTTGCCTTGGAGTTTTTCGGCCAGCACGGGATCCAGCACCTTCAAGGCATAGAACCCCTTCTTGCCACCGCCGCGGTAGGGTGCGAACTCCACGACGCGCACGCCGTACTGCGCCACATGATCGATCACGCGTTGCAGGCTGTCGCCCTCGAAGCCTGTGGCCACAAGCACCTCCACGCCGTCCGCCGTGCGGAAGGTCTCCTCGTCACCGGTCCAATGCACCATCTTATAGTGATCGTCCTTCCCGGTCTCCTCCTTCTTGCGTTGGTTGGCAGCCGCCAGTTCCTGCCTTATGGAACCCGGCTGGACCACTCCGTACGGCCTGTCCGTGTACGGGTCGAACAGGTTGGTGGTGCGGTTGGTGCTGCGTGGGTTCAAAGCGTCCGGGAGCATCACCTTCAATTCCTTGAAGGTGATGCCCGGATACAGCTTCAGCACGGCCGCCACGATGCCCAGTCCGACCCGGTTCTTGGCCTCGCCGGACACTTCCACCACACCGGCCTTGAGGCGCTTGCGCTCCTCGGCGGTCAGTGCATCCAACAGTCGTAGCGTGGGGCCCGCCATGATCAGCGTTGGACTTTGGACCACTTGTTGAAGTTCGCGCGCACACCCTCGTGGATGGCCGCCGTGTACTGCTCAGGAGCAGTGATGTCGAACGTGTTCCCGGCGAACTCGACACGGACGTACTTCTTCTTCAACCACACGTAGCAGAAGGTCCGGCTGCGGCTCACGGGTTCCTTGCAGGCCAAGGTGAGGAAGTTGGGCGTGTAGTTCAGCACCAGCTGGTCGCCGAAGGTCTTCTCCGCCTGGTCCTTGATGGTCTGCAGGGTCGCCACGAAGGCATCACTGTATCCCTTCTCCTGTTTCAACATGCGCACGAACGCATCCCATCCGGTATAGCGCGTGCGGCCGCCCACCACGATGAAGTCGGTGAGCTCCTCCTCCACATCGACGATCACTTCGCCATCCGACTCCTGGACTTGGAAGAGCAGGCGGGCCACGGCCGTTTCGATCGGGATCTCCAATGCTTCGGCGATGGTGAGGATGTTGGCGATCTCGTCCTCCCTGATCACCCCGTCCGCCAGGGTGACCGAGATCAACGCCTCGAAGACCTGCGGACGGTCCTCCTCGTCGATCTCATCCGCGCTCTGGTTGAATTCGTCAGCGAGCTTTTCGTCGTCGTACCCCCCGATGG
>JAVFAQ010000163.1:0-7081 GCA_034002325.1 Flavobacteriales bacterium
CAGGTGGCCGGGCGTATCGGCGATGATGAACTTGCGTTTCGAGGTGGCGAAGTAGCGGTAGGCCACATCGATGGTGATGCCCTGCTCGCGCTCGGCGCGCAGGCCGTCGGTGAGCAGGGACAGGTCCATCGCCCCATCGCCGCGCCGGGCGCTGGCCTCGCGCACGGCGTCCAGCTGGTCGTCGAGTATGGCCCGGCTGTCGTGCAGCAGCCGCCCGATGAGCGTGCTCTTGCCGTCGTCCACGCTGCCCGCGGTGGTGAAGCGGAGCAGGCCCATTTCCTGTTCGGTGTGCATCGGTCGGGGGGGGTCAGAAATACCCTTCGCGCTTGCGGTCCTCCATGGCGGCCTCGCTGCGCTTGTCGTCCTGCCGCGTGCCGCGCTCGGTGGTGCGTGCGCGGGCCACCTCGTTGATCACCTCGTCGATGGTGGCGGCGGTGCTCTTCACGGCGCCGGTACACGACACGTCGCCGATGGTGCGGAAGCGCACCCGTTCGGTGAACACGGACTCCCCGGGCCGGAGCTCCATGAAGGGCGCATGGGCGTATAGCACGCCCTCGCGTTGGAACACGGCGCGCTCATGGCTGAGGTAGAGGTCGGGCACGGCGATGCCCTCGGCCCGGATGTAGCGCCACACGTCCAATTCGGTCCAGTTGCTGATGGGGAACGCGCGGAAGTGCTCGCCGGGGTGGCGGCGGCCGTTGTAGATATCCCACAGCTCGGGCCGCTGGTTGCGCGGGTCCCACTGGCCGAACTCGTCGCGGTGGCTGAAGACGCGTTCCTTGGCGCGGGCGCGTTCCTCATCGCGGCGGCCGCCGCCGATGGCGCAGTCGATACGGTGCGCGGCGATGGCATCGAGCAGGGTGACGGACTGCAACTTGTTGCGGCTGGCACCGGGGCCGGTCTCGTCGCGCACGCGGCCCTGGTCGATGCTCTGCTGCACGCTGCCCACCAGCAGTTGCACGCCGTGCTCCTTCGCCAGGGCATCGCGGAAGGCGATGGTCTCGGGGAAGTTGTGCCCGGTGTCGATGTGCAGCAGCGGGAAGGGCATGCGGCCCGGGTGGAAGGCCTTGCGGGCGAGGTGGAAGCAGAGCAGGCTGTCCTTGCCGCCGCTGAAGAGCAGGGCGGGCCGGTCGAACTGTGCGGCCACTTCGCGGAGGACGTGGATGCTTTCGGCCTCGAGCTCCTCCAGATGGGTCAGGCGGTAGGCGTGCATGAGGGGTCGCGTTGGATGCGCGGCAGGGTGAAGGCGAGGAGTTGTTGCAGGCAGGCGGCGAGGTCGAGCTCGGCGGTGGGCAGGCGCAGGTGGGGCCGGTCGGGCGCCTCGTAGGGGGCGGTGATGCCGGTGAAGTGGCGCACCTGCTCATGGCGCGCGCGGCGGTAGAGCCCCTTCACGTCGCGGCGCTCGCATTCGTCCAGCGGGGCGTCCACGAAGACCTCCACGAAGTCGGCCTCGCCCACGATCGCGCGGGCGTGGTCGCGCATGGCGCGTGCGGGGGTGATCAGCGCGGCGATGGCCACGGTGCCGTGCTGCACCAGCAGGCGCGCCACCTCGGCCGCGCGGCGGACGTTCTCCGTGCGGTCCGCCTCGCTGAAGCCCAGGCCGTGGTTCAGGCCGGTGCGCAGCAGGTCGCCATCGAGCACCGCGCAATGCACGTCGCGTCGCTCCAGTTCGTGCTCGAGGGCGCGGGCCAGGGTGCTCTTGCCGCTGCCGCTGAGGCCGGTGAGCCACACGCACAGGCCGCGTTGGCCCAGGATCGGCTCCTTCCGGGCGCGCACGGTCGGCTGTTCTTCGGCGGGCATGGTCGGCCGCGAAGGTAGTGCGATCGCGTGGCCGTGATCGACGCGTGCGGACAGCCCGGTGACCACGGCGGAGCATGGAGCGCTCCTTCAATGCTCATGCCCCTCCTCCGCCGTCCGCATGCTGCGCAGATGGAACACCCCGGTGATCGCCACGGTCGCATCGGCGGGCAAGGTGGTCAACGGCGAGATCGCGGTGAACCCGCCCTCAGCCGGCCCGGTGACCACCGGCACTTCCGTGAAGCGCTGCCCGCCAAAGGCCTCCGTACCGGCATACACGTAGATGAAGGCCTCGTTGCCGGAACGCGCCAGCGCTTCATCGGGCACGGCGAGCATGGTGCCCGATCCGGTGGGGATCGACGCGCTTACGGACATGCCTTCCACCAGCTTGTCACTGCCCTCCTCCACATGCGCATGCACGGGGATCGTGCGCCCGTCGGCATCAAAGGTGCGGCCGATGCTGAACACCTTGCCCTTGAACGTGCTCCTGGGCAGGTTGATCACCCGGAAATCGAAGAGCACGCCTTCCTCCAAGGCTGCGAGGTCGCGCTCGTATGCGTTGAGGTGGACATGGAAGTGGTGCAGGTCGATCACTTCCAGCAGCACGGTGGTGGGCTCCACGCGCTCATCCAAGTGGATGGTGATCCCGTGTACGCGGCCGTCCACGGGGCTGTGCAGCACGAAGCGGGGCTGTTGCGCATCGGGCGTGAGCGCGTCCGGGTCCACGCCGAGCAGCTTCAGTTGGTTGGCCAGGGACCGCATGCGTGCCTCGGTGCTCATGGCCTGCGACCCAGCCTGCTGCAGGGTCTTGCCGGCGGTGGCGTTGCCCTCCGCCAACAGGCGTTGGCGTTGCAGTTCGCTGGCGGCGTAGGTGTGTTCGGCCTTGGCGACGAGGTATTCCTCCTGCATGCGGAAGAAGGCGATGTCGCTGAGCGCGATCAGCGGCTGGCCCTTGCGCACATGCGCGCCTTCGTCCACGAGCACATCCACCACCTTGGCGCCGAGCGGGCTGGTGACGCGCGCCTTGCTCACGGGCGAGGCCAGCACGCGCCCCGAGAGCCGCAGGTTGCCCTCCATGCTGCGCACCACGGGCGCGGCGGTGCGGATGCCCAGCGCGGCGAACTGGTCAGCGGTAAGGACGACGGTCGCGTCGTCGTGGTCATGCGTGCCGGCATCCGCGGCGGCGGTCGGCACAGTGCCGTGCTCCTGGACCGCCGTGTTCCCGCAGGAAGCGACGATGAGCACAAGGAGGAGGCAGGCGAACAGGGAACGGGTCGTCATGGTGAGGATCATTGGCCTGCGGTGAGGCGTTGGACGAGAAGGACGTTGGCGTTGTGCGCATCGATGAGGTCGAGGTGGCCGCGCCGGATGGCGAGGGCCTGTTGCAGGTTGAGCACATGCTCGGCGTATGCGATGGCCCCGGCGGCGAAGGCTGTGCGCGAGGTGCTGAGGATGCGTGCCGCGTTGGGCAGCGCTTCCTCGGCGTACCAGTGCAGTGTGGCACGGTCGCTGGCGATGCGTTGCAGGGCGGTGCCCAGTTCGGTGCGCCAGCGGCGTTCGCCGGCCGCAAGTGCGTGTTTCGCGGCCTCGGTCTGCAGCGATGCGGCCTTGCTGCGGGCGGCCTGTGGCCTGGACCACAACGGCAGCGACACCCCGAGCTGGAACCCTTGGAAGCGATCGCTGCGCGTGGCCAGGCGCGTGCCCTCGGCATCCATCGCACTGCCGATCAGCGTCTGGTTGAAGTAGCCCACGGTGAGGTCGGGCAGGAAGGCGTGGCGTTCCACGCGGTGCTGCTGCCGGGCGGCCTCCACGCGCTGTTGCAGCAGCTGCAGCTCGGGCCCCTGCTGCACGGCGGTATCGGGCAGTGCCTCGGCAAGCGGCAGCAGCGGCGCGGGCTCTGCATCCGCGCCACCGTTCAGGCCCAGCAACGCGCCGAAGGCGAGGCGTGCGGCGGCGAGCACGTCACGGTGGCGGCGCAGTTCGTCCTGGGACTGCCCGGCACGTACTTCCGCCGTGGCGCGTGCGAGGGGCGGGACCTCGCCGGTCTGCGCACGCAGGGCAGTGCTGCGGGCGAGCTCGCTCCACGTGCTGTCCTGCTCCGCCAGCAAGCGTTCCACCGCATGCAGGTAGTGCAGCCCGTGCCATGCCGAACGCACCTCCCAGGCGAGATCGCTCTCCACGACGCCGCGTTGCGCCTGCGCTGCGCCCGCCTCCGCCCGCGCGGCCGATGCGCGTGCGGCGATCAGCGTAGGGAACGGGATGGTCTGCGTGGCGGTGATGCTGTTGTCCTCCATCACGTAGGCATTGTACTGGCCGCGCATGTACATCACTTCGGTAGCGGGCATGTTGCTCGCCGCGCCGCGCAGGGCCTCCATGCGTGCGGCCTCGGCGCGTGCGGCCAGCACCCGGGGCGCACCGGCGTTCGCGGTGTGCAGCGCTTCCTCCAGCGAGAAGCGCGGCACCTGGGCGTACGCGGGCAGCGCCATGCAGGCCAACAGCAACGCGGGCAGCACCGGCACGGCTTTCCGCGCCTTCCCGGGCCCTCGCTTGCGGCCATGGTACAGCACATAGATCACCGGCAACACCAGCAGGGTGAGCGCGGTGGCGGTGATCAAGCCGCCGATCACCACGGTGGCCAGCGGACGCTGCACTTCGGCACCGGCGCCTTGGCTCAAGGCCATGGGCAGGAAGCCGAGCGAGGCCACCGAAGCGGTCATCAGCACGGGACGCAGGCGCGATGCGGTGCCCTGGCGTACCCGCTCCACCACGCCGATGCCCTGCGCAGCGAGGTCGCGGAAGGTGGCGATGAGCACCATGCCATTGAGCACGGCCACGCCGAACAGTGCGATGAAGCCCACACCGGCCGAGATGCTGAAAGGCATATCGCGCAGCAGCAGCGCCGCCACGCCACCGATGGCGCTCAACGGGACAGCGGTGTAGATCAGCAGGGCATCGGGCAGCGAGCGGAAGGTGACCCACAGCAACGCAAGGATCAGCAGCAGCGCCACGGGCACCGCGATGGATAAACGTGCTTTGGCCTCACGCAGGTTCTGGAACTGGCCGCCGAACTCCAGGAAGTAGCCGGGCGGCAGTTGGATGCGTTGCTCCACCCGCGACTGCATGTCGGTCACCAGGCCTTCCACATCGCGGCCATGGGCATTCACGCCGACATAGATGCGGCGTTGCGCGTTCTCGTGGGTGATCTGCGCAGGCGTGGGCACGAAGCCCACCTCGGCCAGTTGGTCCAGCGGCACGGTGCTGCCATCGCGGGTGCGGACGAGCAGGCGCTGCACGTCCGCGATGCTGGCGCGGTGGGCACTGTCGGCGCGCACCACCACATCGAAGCGCCGCTCGCCCTCGTACACCGATCCAGCGGGTTCACCGGCGAAAGCCGCGCGTACCGTGCGGTTCAGCTCCTCCACATCGGCGCCCAGCACGGCCATGCGCTCACGATCATAAGTGATGGTGATCTGCGGGGTGCCTTCCACGCGCTCGATCGCCGGCGCACCGGCACCCGGCACGTCGCTGATGACGGCGGCCACTTCCTGCGCATAGTGCAGCAGCGTATCGATGTCGGGGCCGAAGAGCTTCACGGCAATGTCCTGCCGCACGCCGGTCATCAGTTCATTGCTGCGCATCTGGATCGGTTGGTTGATCTCGAAGAACACGCCCGGGATCTGCTGCAGGGCGTTGTACATGGTGTCAGCGAGCTCCCAATAGCTGCGGCCGGTGGTCCATTCGCGCTTGTCGTGCAACAGGATCAGCACGTCGGTCATCTCCGGGCTCATGATGTCCATGGGCACTTCCGCGGTGCCGGTCTTGCTCACCACGTCCTTCACCTCGGGGAACTGCATCACGATGCGCTCCACATGGGCGTTGTTGGCGATGCTTGCGCTGAGCGAAGCACCCGCAGGCAGGATGCTGTGGAAGGCGAAGTCGCCCTCTTCCAACTGCGGAATGAACTCGCCTCCCATGCGGGTGAAGGCGAACACCGCCGATGCGAGCAAGGCGATGGCGAGGACCAACACAAGCTGGGAGCTGCGCAGGGCACGGTCGAGCACGGGTCGATAGACCTGCGTGAAGCGGTCCATCATCCGATCGCTGAAGGTGACGGTGGGGCCGGTCTTCCGCGACACGAACAGCGCGCTCATCACGGGCACGTAGGTGAGGCTGAGCACGATGGCGCCGATGATGGCGTACACCACGGTGAGGGCCATGGGGCGGAACATCTTGCCTTCCACGCCGGTGAGCGCGAGGATGGGGATGTAGACGATGAGGATGATGAGCTGGCCGAAGGTGGCCGCCTTCATCATGCGGCCTGCGGCGTGCTGCACTTCATCGTCCATCTCGTTGCGTGGCAGCAGCCCCTCGCGCTTCGCCAGGTGGTGCATGCGGAAGAGCACGGCCTCCACGATGATCACGGCACCGTCCACGACGAGCCCGAAATCAATCGCGCCCAGGCTCATTAGATTGCCGCTGACCCCGGTGAGGCGCATGAGGGTCACGGCGAAGAGCATGCTGAGCGGGATCACGCTGGCCACGATGAGGCCCGCGCGCAACTGGCCCAGGAAAAGCACCAGGACGAGGATCACGATCAGCGCGCCCTCCACCAGGTTGTTGCGCACGGTGCGCATGGCGCGGTCCACCAGGTCGGCGCGGTCCAGGAAGGGCTCGATCACCACGCCTTCCGGAAGACCCTTGCGGATCTCATCGAGCCTCACCTTCACGGCATCCACCACCTCGCTGGCGTTCCCGCCCTTGAGCATCATGACGATACCGCCCACCACCTCGCCTTCGCCGTCACGCGTCATGGCGCCATAGCGGGGTGCGGCACCGGTCCGCAAGGTGGCCACGTCGCGCACCAGCAGCGGCGCGCCTTCGCGCGGGCTGTCCACCACGATGCGCCCCAGGTCCTCCAGGCCGGTGGCCAGGCCCACGCCCCGAATGAAGTAGGCGTTGTTGGCGTGCTCGATGTACGCGCCGCCGGTATTGGCGTTGTTGCGTTGCAGGGCATCGATCACATCGCCGATGCCGAGGCCCATGGCATGCAGCCGAACGGGGTCCACCGCCACCTCGAACTGCTTCAGTTCGCCGCCGAAGCCATTGATCTCGGCCACGCCGGCCACGCCCAGCAGCTGCCGGCCGATCACCCAGTCCTGCAGTTCGCGCAATTGCATGGCGTCGTACTGGTCGTGGTGGGCGCTGTCGGCGCGTACCACGTACTGGAACACTTCGCCGAGGCCGGTGCTCATGGGCGCGAGGAAGGGCGGGTCCACGCCGGGGG
>JAVFAQ010000164.1:0-7072 GCA_034002325.1 Flavobacteriales bacterium
TGAAGCTGATCAATGCCGAATGCGCCGTGATGAACGACTGGGTGGAGCAGCGCACCGGCCACTGGCTGGACCAGGGCAAGTGCGTGGGCCTGGTGGGCGGCGACCACAGCACGCCCCTGGGCTTCTTCCGCGCCCACGCCGCACGCCACCCGGAGTTCGGCATCCTGCACATCGACGCGCACATGGACCTGCGCATCGCCTACGAGGGCTTCACCTTCAGCCACGCGAGCATCATGTACAACGCGCTGGGGCTGGAGCAGGTGCGCACCCTGCTGCAAGTGGGCATCCGCGACTTCTGCCAGCAGGAGAACGACGTCTTCCTCGCACAAAAGGGCCGCGTGCGCACGGTGCTCAGCGCCGACATCCGCCGCCAACAATTCACGGGTGCCACCTGGCGCGAGCAGTGCGACGCCATCATCGCGGGGCTGCCGGAAAAGGTGCACATCAGCTTCGACATCGACGGGCTGGACCCCAAGCTCTGCCCCCATACCGGAACGCCGGTGCCGGGCGGCCTCGAGTTCGAGGAGGCCACCTACCTGCTCTCGCGCCTGGCCGCCAGCGGGCGGAAGATCATCGGCTTCGACCTGGTGGAAGTGGCCCCCGGCCGGCACGACGACTGGGACGCCAACGTGGGCGCGCGCATGCTCTTCCATCTGTGCGGCGTTCTGGCGGCCGGCCAATGAACATCGTCCAAAGGCATGGTCACCACCGCAGCGCCGCGCGGGCATTGCGCTGAGCATGGCTGAGCGTCGACCGCCCGCCGCATTCCTCACCGCCGAGTGGCGCAAGCTGGCCATGGTGAACTACGCGGTGGACCCCGACATGCTGCGCCCCTTCGTGCCCCACGGCACCGAACCGGACCTGTTCAACGGTACCTGCCACGTGAGCCTGGTGGGCTTCCTCTTCGCGCGCACCCGCCTGAAGGGCGTACCCGTGCCCTTCCACACGCGCTTCCCCGAGGTGAACCTGCGCTTCTACGTGCGGCATCGCTCGGCGGAAGGTTGGCGGCGCGGCGTGGTCTTCATCCGCGAGTTCGTGCCGAAGCCCGCCCTGGCCCTGGTGGCGCGCGGCATCTACGGCGAGCCGTACCGCACCGTGCCCATGGCGCACCGGTGGCGGCATGATGCGCAGGGCCTGGAGGTGGCGTACCGGTGGAAGCGCAGGCGCTGGCACGGCCTCGCGGTGCAGGCCGGCCCCACCGCCGCGCCCATGGTGCCGGGCGGCGAGGAGGAGTTCATCGCCGAGCACTACTGGGGCTACACCCGGCGCGGACCGCAGCGCACCATGGCCTACGGCGTGGAGCATCCGCCATGGGCCGTGTACCCGGTGCGGGGCCACACGGTGGACGTGGACTTCGGGCTGCTCTATGGGGACCGGTTCGCGACGCTGGGCCGCCAACGACCGGCCTCGGTGCTGCTGGCCGAGGGCTCGCCGGTGGTGGTGCGCGCCGGGCGATGGACGGGGTGAGCATGCGGCCTCCCGCGCCTTCAACGCGCGCCCCAGGCCTGTTCCAGCGCGGCGAGGAACCGGTCGCTCCGCTGGGCGCCGTTCACGGAGTACGTCCCGTCGATCACGAAGAAGGGCACCCCGCGCACGCCCACTTCGCGCGCCCGCTGCTGGTCGGCGCGCACGGCATCGGTGAAGGCGTCGGAGCCCAGCACATCGGCGGCCCCGGCGGCGTCCAGCCCGATCTCCTCCGCCAGGCGCTGCAACACGGCCTTGTCCGCGATGTGCGCGCCCTCGGTGAAGTACGCGCGGAACAGGCGCTCCTTGGCCGCACCGCCCAGGCCCTTGGTCTTGGCGAACTGCAGCAGGCGGTGCGCATGGAACGAGCTGCCGATCACCGCCGCGTCCATGTCGTAGTGCAGGCCCACGGTCTTCGCGCGCTCCACCACGCCGGCCACCCGGGCGCGGGCCTCCTCGCGCGTGCCGCCGTACCGGCTCACCAGCATGCCGTACATGTCGTGCGGGCTGCGGTCCGGCGCATCGGGGTCCAGCTCGAAGCTCTTCCACACCACTTGCACCTGGTCCTTGTGGGCGAAGCGCGCGAGGGCACTTTCAAATTCGCGTTTGCCGATGTAGCAGAAGGGGCACACCACGTCGCTCCAGACCTCCACGGTCATGGTGCGCGGGGCCGGGGTGGAAGATGGCGCCGCCGCCTCGGCCACCACGGGGGCCTCGGTGCGTTGGGCGCAGGCCGGTGCCAGCATCAGCACCAGCAGGGCGGGGGTGAAGGGGCGCAAGGTCATGGGGCGAAGATCGGGCGTGCGGGACGATGTGGCCGTGGCCGCCAACACGCGCGCGTGGAAGACTTCATGCCGATGGCCGCCCGTTGTTGGCATGGTGATCGTTGTTTCGCGACCGTGGCATCGTACGGACATAAGGGGGCGTCGGCGCACCGCATGGGGCCCCGGCGGGCGGGGGTGCTGGGCCTGCTCGCGGGCGTGGCCATGGGCGCGGCCGGGCAGGACGCCTGGCCCGTGGACAGCCTGCTCGCCACCTGGCCGTACCACCAACGGATCAACGAACCCCGCGCCAAGCCGCGCCCCGGCCCCGTGCCCGACACCGATACCCTCTACGCGCAGCTCAAGCGCATCGCGCCGGCGCTGCCCGTGTTCGTGGACGGGCAGGTGCATCGCTTCGTGGAGCTCTTCGCCAGGGACCGGCGTGATCACTTCCGCGCGATGCTGGGCGCGGCCGAGGGCCACCTGCCCATGGTGGAGGCCGAGCTCGCCCGCCATGGCATGCCCCCCGAGCTCAAGTACCTGCCCTTCGCCCTGAGCGCCTACAACCCGCAGGCGACCGACCGATACGGCCAGGCGGGCCTGTGGATGCTCACCTATCCCGTGGCCATGCGCCACGGCCTGGAGGTGACGCCCACCCACGATGAACGCCGCGACCCGCACCGCAGCACGGTCGCCGCGCTGGCCCACTTGCGCGCGCTGTACGCGCGCTATGGCGAGTGGCCCACCGCCGTGATGGCCTTCGCCGTGGGGCCGGCGAACATCACGCGGGCGGTGAAGCGCGGTGCGCCCGACCTGGGGCCGCGCCTGCTCCACGCCGGGTTCGACAGCGGCCAGCGCGCCGTGCTGCCCCGGCTCATGGCCTTCACCTTCCTGGCCGTCAACGCCGATGCCGCCGGCCTGGCGCCGCTGGTGTTCCGCAGCCATGAACCCGCCGACACGGTGCGCTTCGACAGCACCCTCTCCGTGGCGGCGATCACCCACGTGGTGGGCACGCGGCCCACGCGCTTCGCCGCGCTGAACCCCACGCTCACCGGTGGCGTGGTGCCGGCCGGCACGCCTTTCCGACTGCCGCGCAGCGAGGCCGCCCGCTTCGCCGACCTGGCCTTCGTGGTGCTCGAGGCCCAAAGCACCCGGCCCCGCCGGCCCGCCTCCGAGGCCGAACGCCCCGACAGCCTGGACCGCCTGCCCGACGGCCGCGAGGCCATCCTGTACCGCATCGTGGAGGGCGACTGCATCGGCTGCATCGCCGACCGCTTCGGCGTGGGCCTGTCGGAGCTGCGCGCATGGAACGAGCTGCGCGGCGACCACATCGACGTGGGCAACACCCTGGTGATCTACGTGCCGCCGCCCGAGCGCGTGCGGTACGAGAGCGATACCACCGCGGTAAGGCCGGACACCATCGCGCTGCCCAAGGTGCCGCCCGCCCGGCGCGCCCCGGCCCAACGGCCCGCCCGCAGCGGCGAACCCCAGTGGTACACCGTGAAGAAGGGCGATTCGCTCTACCTCATCGCCAAGCGCTACCGGGGTGTTTCGGCCGATGACATCATGCGGTACAACGGCATCGGCGCCGACATACGGCCCGGCCAGAAGATCAAGATCCCCGCGCCATGAGGCCCGCGCACACCCTGCTCTTCCTGCTGGCCGTGCTGGCGGTGCTCGCCGTGCTGGGCCGGGCCATGCCCACCGACGGGGTGCCGCTGGCCGGGGGCGCCACCCTGCGCTTCCCCGATCCCGCCGACGTGCTGGCACCGGCCGCGAAGCAGCGCGTGGACATCAGCGCGATCCTGGCCCTGCCCACCGATGAGGAGGGCGTGGACACCCTGGTGCCCGCCATCGTGGCAGCGGACACCGCCGCCGTCCCGTCCGCCGGCGCCGGGCAGGCCATCGCAGCCTTCCACCCGGATGAGGCCCCCGCCCTGGAGGACCGCATCGCCCTGCACTTCCCGGACCAGGGCGCCATGGCGCTGAAGACCTTCTACGCCGCGCTGGCCGGGGCCGCCCATGCGCCGCGGCCCATCCGGGTGATGCACTACGGCGACTCGCAACTCGAGGGCGACCGCATCACCAGCTACCTGCGCAACAAGCTGCAGAGCCGCTTCGGCGGCCACGGGCCGGGCCTGGTGAGCGTGGCCGACATCGTGCCGCACTTCTCCGTGGAACGCATCATCAGCCCCGGGTGGCGGCGCTACAGCGTGATGGGCCGGCGGCCGGACGACCTGGACCACGACCGCTTCGGCGCCATCTCCTCCTTCTCGCGCTTCACCCCCGTGCTGCCGGACAGCGTGGCGCCCGACACCACCGTGACGCACACCGCCACCATCACCCTGCGCCCCATGAAGCGCTCCTACGCCCGCGCCCGCACCTGGGACCGCGTGCGCATGTTCCACGGATGGCACCGCGCGCCCATCACCGTCACCGCCGAACGCAACGGCGTGCACGTGCGCACGGACACCATCCCGCCCGGCGATCGGCTGCACGTGACCGAATGGGCCTTCGGCGGGCCATCGGAGGAGGTGACCATCACCATTTCCGGTGCCGACAGCCCGGACGTGTTCGGCCTTTCCTTGGAAGGCGCCACCGGCGTGAACGTGGACAACATCGCCGCGCGGGGCGGGGCCGGCTATGAGTTCCGCCGCACGGACCAGGCCTTGAGCGCCGCCATGTACGCCCACCTCGACGTGAAGCTGCTGGTGCTGCAATACGGCGGCAACGTGCTGCCCAACATCAAGGACACCGTGGAGGCCGCCCGGTACGGCCGCTTCTTCGGCGGGCAGATCGCGCGCTTCAAGCGCATGCTGCCGGGGGTGGGCATCGTGGTGATCGGGCCCAGCGACATGAGCATCAAGGAGGGCGACGCCTATGTGACGCGGCCCTACCTCGAAGAGGTGCGCGACGCCATGAAGGAGAACGCGCTGAAGCACGGGGCGGCCTTCTGGGACATGTACGCGGCCATGGGCGGCCGCGGAAGCATGGTGAGCTGGGTGGAGGCCGATCCGCCGCTGGCCGCCACGGACTACACGCACTTCACGCCCGCCGGCTCGAAGAAGGTGGGCGAGCTCTTCCACACCGCCCTGCTCAACGGCTACGCCATGTACCTGCAGCACAACGACGCCGCCGCCAAGCAGCCCTGACCCCATGCGTATGCCCGTCGTACCGTTCCCGCCGCTGCGTACCTCCATGGCCGCCACGCTGTTGGGCATGGCGCTCGTCCCCGCGCATGCCCAGCCCGATCCCGTGCGCGTGCCCGCCCCGACCTTCGTGGACCGCGCGGCGAACACCATCGTGCAGCCCGGCGACAGCAGCGGCATGAACGCCTGGCACGCGCAACTGGACCGGCTCTTCTTCCACGGTGAAGGTCAGGTGAACGTGGTGCACATCGGCGGGTCGCACATCCAGGCCGACATGTGGAGCAACCACGTGCGCCACCGCCTGCAGCACACCGCTCCCGGCGTGCGCGCCGCCCGCGGCTTCATCTTCCCCTTCAGCCTGGCCCGCACCAACAACCCCTACTGGTACCTGCCCGAGGCCACCGGCACATGGACGGCCGTGCGCAACGTCACCCGCGCCGACACCAGCATCCTCGGCCTGGCCGGCATCTCGGTCACCTCGCGCGACACCCTCAGCGAGCTGCGCGTGAGCTTCCGCGGCGAGGTCTATGCCGGCTACACCTTCCAACAGGTGCGCGTGCTGCATTCGGTGGACAGCAGCTTCGCCGTGGAGGCCTGGGACCCCGACACCACCGTGCGCATCTCCGCCGATTTCGATCCCGACGAGGGCCTCACCACCTTCCGCTACGACCGCCACATGGACACCTTGCGGCTGCGCTTCCGCCGCACGGACAGCACGCAGACGCACATCACCCTGCACGGCATCGTCCTGGACACCGACGATCCCGGTTTCGTGTACCATGCCATCGGCGTGAACGGCGCCAGCACCCGCAGCTACCTGCGCTGCCAGCTCTTCACCGCGCACCTCGCCCAGCTGCGCCCCGACCTGGTGGTGTTCTCCATCGGCGTGAACGATGCGCACGATGCCGACTTCTCGAAGGCCGTGTTCAAGCGCAACTATGCGGCGCTGATCGACCGGGTGCGCCAGGCCGCCCCCGATGCGGCGATCCTGCTCACCACCAACACCGACAGCTACCACCGCCGGCGCGTGGTGAACCGCAACGGCGCGGCGGTGCGCGCGGCCATGCTGGAGTTGGGCCGCGAGAGGGGCGTGGCGGTGTGGGACCTGTACACCGTGATGGGCGGGCCCGGCAGCATCGCGCAATGGGAGAAGGCCGGCCTGGCGAAGAAGGACCGCATCCACTTCAACCGCGCCGGCTACACCCTGCTGGCCGACCTGCAGACGGCCGCGCTGATGGAAGCGTACGGCGCGCACCTCAAGCACGGCACAGGCCCCCGGCATGCCGGCGGGGAGCCTTGACCACGCCCCCGGAGGTCCATCGCGCCGGTGCCCGCGCAGGCGCCCCTCCCTTCCGGGTATACGGATGCCTGCGCCCGACCAGGGGCCAGGGCGATCGCATCGTATTTCCGGCGCCAATGCCGAGGTGTTGTGAGCACACGACCCCGAAGGGTGTCGCAGCTTGTAGTATTCGTCCACCACGGACACGACCCCGAAGGGTGTCGCAGCTTGTAGTCGTATTCGTCGACCACGGAGCACACGACCCCGAAGGGCGTCGCAGCTTGTAGTATTCGTCGACCACGGAGCACACGACCCCGAAGGGTGTCGCAGCCGGTGTTCACCAAGGATCTTGGATGCGCCTGCCTGCCGGCAGGCAGGCCAGCCTACCGAAGGTAGGTATGCCCTGGGCCAGGGGCGCT
>JAVFAQ010000165.1:0-6996 GCA_034002325.1 Flavobacteriales bacterium
AGCCCCGTCCCGCGAAAGTGGTGACGGGGCTTCGGCGTTGGGGGCGGTCGGCGGACGTGGCGAATGCCATCGGGCGCTGTGCCATGCCTCCGCAGGGTCCCGAAGACGGAGACCTGCGGAGGCATGGCGGCCCGAAACACCTGTGCGGCCATGCCATGCCCTCCTTCCCGCTATCTTCGCCGCCATGCAGGCCGTGGAGATCCTGGCGGGCAAGGCGTTCGCGCTCACCGTGGAGCGCCTTTGCCATCAGTTGATCGAGGACCACGACGACCTGGCCGGCACCGCCCTCATCGGCCTGCAGCCACGCGGCGTGCTGTTGGCCCGTCGCCTGCGCAGCGAGCTCAGGCGCATCCTGGGCCGGGAGGCCCTGCTCTACGGCGAGCTGGACATCACCTTCCACCGCGACGACTTCCGGCACCGCGCCACCCCGCCCGCGCCGAGCGCCACCCAGCTCGACTTTTCGCTGGAAGGCCGCCAAGTGGTGCTGGTGGACGATGTGCTCTTCACCGGCCGCACCATCCGTGCCGGGCTCGATGCCATGCTCGCCTTCGGCCGGCCCGCCGGGGTGCGCCTGCTGGTGCTCATCGACCGCCGCTTCAGCCGTGAGCTGCCCGTACAGCCCGACCATGTGGGCCGCTGGGTGGACAGCATCGCCGGCCAGCGCGTCATCGTGGAGTGGAAGGAGACCGAAGGCGCCGATCGCGTACTGCTCCACGGCACCGAACCATCGGTCGATGCCACCGCCATCGCACAAGGCATCGGTTGATCCCATGAGCACGCCCCGCACCGCCCCGGCCCCGCCCAGCGACCAGCTCAGTGTTGAGCATCTGCTGGGCGTCCAGGACCTGGGCGTGGACGATATCGAACTCATCTTCCGCACCGCCGACGGCTTCAAGGAGGTGCTGGGCCGCCCCATCAAGAAGGTGCCCTCCCTGCGCGACATCACCATCGCCAACATCTTCTTCGAGAGCAGCACCCGCACCCGCATCAGCTTCGAGCTCGCCGAGAAGCGCCTCAGCGCCGATGTGATCAACTTCAGCGCCGGCGGCAGCAGCGTGAGCAAGGGCGAGACCCTGGTGGACACGGTGAACAACATCCTGGCCATGAAGGTGGACATGGTGGTGCTGCGCCATGCCGACCCCGGCGCCGCGATGTTCCTGGCCCGCAACGTGGACGCCCGCATCATCAACGCCGGCGACGGCACCCACGAGCATCCCACCCAGGGCCTGCTCGACGCGTACAGCATCCGCGAGAAGCTGGGCCGCGTGAAAGGGGTGAAGGTGGCCATCGTGGGCGACATCGTGCATTCGCGCGTGGCCCTGAGCAACATCCACTGCCTGCGCAAGCTGGGCGCCGAGGTGATGGTCTGCGGGCCGGCCACCCTGGTCCCCCGGTACATCCACACCCTGGGCGTGCAGGTGGAACATGACCTGGACAAGGCCCTGGCCTGGTGCGACGTGGCCAACATGCTCCGCATCCAGATGGAACGGCAGGGGGGCGACGGCATCGCCAACTTCCCCGGGCTGCGCGAGTATGCCATGCTCTATGGCCTGGACCTGGAGCGGTACCGGCGCATCGGCCGCGACGTGGTGATCATGCACCCGGGGCCCATCAACCGCGGGGTGGAGGTCACCACCCAGGTGGCCGACCACGCCAACAGCATCATCCTGGACCAAGTGGCCAACGGCGTGGCCGTGCGCATGGCCGTGCTCTACCTGCTGGCCGCCCGCATCCCCCGGTAGGCCGTCCCGCACGCCCCATTTTCACGAACCGCACGGCTGTATATCTTTGGCCGGAACACCAGGCTCATGAACTTCACGATCGAGGACAAGGGACGATACACGCTGGTGACCGGTCAGGTCGAAAAGCTGGACACCACCTGTGCGCCCGAACTGAAGAGCGAGCTGGTCTACCTCAACAAGACCGGCGTGCGCAATGTGATCATCGATCTCAGCGCCACGCGCTACTGCGACTCCTCCGGCCTCAGCGCCCTGCTGGTGGCCAACCGCCTGTGCAAGGGCGTGAACGGTTCGCTGGTGGTATGCGGCCTGCAGGAGCCCGTGCAGAAGCTGGTCCAGATCTCGCAACTGGAGAGCGTGCTCTCCATCACCCCCTCCGTGTCCGAGGCCGTCGACCTGCTCTACATGGAGGAGATCGAGAAGGACGTGGACAAGGACATTCGCTGAATCCACCCACATGAAGAAGACCCTTACGCTCGTGCTCTCCATCGCCCTCGCCGGCGCCGCCCACGCCCAGTGTACCCCCGACCCGCTGTACACCGACAGCCTGTTCGGCGTGTGGCCGGACACCACCACCAACTTCGCCGGCGGCACCGTGGGCGTGCTCTACGCCCAGTCGTTGGACCTGAAGGTGCCCACCGATGCCGGCGTGGTGGACCCGGCGTACTCCTTCGCCACCATCGACTCCATCGCGCTCACCGACATCGACGGCCTGCCGCCCGGCCTGTCCGTGGCATGCGCCTCGCAGACCTCCGCCCCCTGCACCTTCCTGGCCGGCCAGCTCGGCTGCGGGGTGATCTCCGGCGTGCCCACCACGGCCGGCACCTACGAGCTCACCATCAACATCATGGCGCATGGCAACGCCTTCGGCACCGGCCTCTCGCTGCCCTATTCCTTCAGCGGATACCGCATCGTGGTGGCCGGTGAGGTGGGCGTGTCGGAGCTGGGCGCCGCGCAGCACGGTGAGGCGCGCAACGTGCCCAACCCCTTCAGCAGCCGCACCACCATCGAGTTCGCCCTGGCCGAGGCGGGCGCCGCCCAAGTACGCGTCTTCACCCTGGTGGGCGAGGAGGTGTGGAGCCGCCCCGTGGACGGACGGCCCGGCCTGAACAAGGTCGTCTTCGAGAGCGGCGACCTGGGCGATGGCGTGTACCTCTACAAGGTGGAGGCCGCCCAGGGCACCTTCACCGGCCGCATGGTGCTGCGGCGGTGATCCCCGCCAAGACCGATATGGACGCCCCCGGCCCGCAGCACATGGGCCGGGGGCTTTCCTTTGTGCCCATGCCCGATCGCCCCTTCCTGCTCACCACATTGGGTACCGGGGCCGCCCTGCCCGCTCGCGGCCGCTTCCCCACCGCGCAGTTGCTCAACGTGCACGACGCCCTGTACCTGGTCGATTGCGGCGAGGGCACCCAGGAACGCCTGCGCATGGCCGGGGTCAACTTCATGCGCATCGGCCATGTGTTCATCAGCCACATGCACGGCGACCATTACCTGGGCCTCATGGGCCTGCTCAGCTCCATGCACCTGATGGGCCGCCGCGCCGAGCTCCACGTCCATGGCCCCGCCGCGCTCCACGACGTGGTGCATGTGCAGTTGCGCGCCTCGGCCACCTGGCTGCGCTTCCCGCTGCACTTGCACGCGGTGGAACCCCGTTCCGGCGCCGTGGTATGGGAGGACACCCACGTGCAGGTGCGCGCGCTCGCCCTGCGCCACCGCATCCCGTGCGCGGGCTTCGTCTTCCGGGAGCAGCCCGCTCGCCGGTCCCTGCGCACCGACATGGTGGCCGTCGTTCCCGTTCACCTGCGCAACGCCGTGAAGGACGGCGCCGGCCTGGAGCTGCCCGACGGCACCCGCTTGGACAATGAGGCCCTCACCCTGCCACCGCCCGCCCCGCGCAGCTACGCCTATTGCTCGGACACCGCCTACGAGCCCGCGTTGGTGCCGTACGTGCGCGGGGTGGACCTGATGTACCACGAGGCCACCTTCGCCCAGGCCATGCTGGCCCGCGCCCGCGAGACCATGCACTCCACCGCCGCACAGGCCGCCGCACTGGCCCGCGATGCCGGCGTGGGCGCCCTGCTCCTGGGCCACTTCAGCTCGCGCTACAAGGACCCCCAGGTGCTGTTGGACGAGGCCCGGGCGGTCTTTCCCCGCACTGAACTGAGCTACGAGGGCGGCACTTTCCCGGTGGGTCCGCGCTGAACGGTGCCCACCTCCGTCGTTGGTCGCGGCCGCTTCCGTAGATTTGCGTCCTGTTTAGACAGGTTCTAAACAAGTAGCATGCGCGTCCGTACCCTCCTTGCCGACCACAGTGAACTGAGCCTCATCGGTTTGCGTGCGATCCTCTCCGAAGTGGAGCGGGTCGACCTGGTGGGCGTGGCACGCGACACGATCGAGCTGCAGGCCCAATTGGTGCGCACCCGGCCCGACCTGGTGCTGATCGACCACACCGCCGTGGGCTTCAGTGCCGCCGCCGTGCGCGACGGGGTGCGCCGCTCCAAGCGCACCCGCTTCGTGGCCATCACCCCACCGCCCAGCGCCATGACCTTGCTCAGCGCCGTGCGCGCCGGGGTTACCAGCTACATCCGCAAGGACTGCGGCATCCAGGAGATCATCGACGCCGTTTGCCGCACGGCCGACGGCGAACACTTCTACTGCGGCCAGGTGCTCGCCACCCTGGAGCGCGCCGGGTACGACACCGGCAAGTTCCTCGCCGAGCCCCTCTCCTGCGACCCGGTGGTGCTCACCGAGCGCGAGTGCGAGGTCATCGGCCTCATCGCCGAGGGCCGCTCGTACACCCGCATCGCCGAGGAACTGCACCTGAGCGCCCACACGGTCACCACCCACCGCCGCAACATCATGCAGAAGCTGGGGGTGAACAACACCGCCGCCGTGGTGATGTACGCCGTGAAGAACGGCCTGGTGAGCCCCAACCGCTTCCTGTTCAATCCCACCGAGGCGGGGCGCTGACCCTACCTTGCCGGCATGGTGGCCAGCATGGTGATCGGAGAGGTGGGCGGGTCCTCCTCCCGTTGGGCGCTGATCAAGGGGGACGAGGCCGCCATCGTGCTGCCCGTGGAAGGCCGGCCCGTGCTGGGCTTCAATCCCCTCAACGGCGACCCCGACCTGTTCCTGGACGACCTCCGCGCGGCCATGGCCGGGCACGCCCCGGGCATGGCGCGGGCCACGCAAGTGGTGGTCTATGGCGCGGGCTGTGGCACCCCGGAACGCCGCTCGGCCATGGCCCGGGTGTTGGCCCGGATGTGGCCGCAGGCCGATGTCCACGTGGAGACCGACCTCACGGGCGCCGCCCATGGGTTGCTGGGCGCCCCGGCCGGCGGCACCGGCCTGGTGTTGATCTTGGGCACGGGCATGAACGCCGGCTACCATGACGGCACGCGCACCATCACGCCCATGCCTTCGCTGGGCTGGCTGCTGGGCGATGAGGGCAGCGGGGCGGACATCGGTCGCGCCGTGCTGCGCGACGCGTTGCACCGCCGCATGCCCGAGGCCCTGCGCACCGCGCTCTTCGGCCCCCACGGCCCGGACCCGGCGCAGGTGCTGGCGCAGGTGCATCGGTCCCCGTTCCCCGCACGTGCCCTGGCCGCCCATGCCGCCCTGCTCGCCCCGTACATGCACGAGCCGTACGTGCAGGACCTGCTGCGGTCCCGCTTCCTCCCGCTGGCCGACCTGCTGGTGCGGTATTTCCCCGAGGAACAGCGCCGCACCGTGCATGCCGTCGGCTCGGTGGCCTACGGCTTCCGGCAGGTGCTGGCCGAATGCCTGCTGCACCGGGGCATGCGCCTCATGGCCGTGGAACCCGACCCGCTGCCGGGGCTGGTGCGCCATCACCGGCGGTGACCACGCTCCCGGCATCGCCGCCCACCACCTGCTGAAGGCGCTGCAGCGCCCGCTGGTTGCTCCCGGTGCCCAGGCTGCGGAACACGCGGCTGCGCTCCAGCGCCGTCAGGTGCCAGCTCAAGGAGATGGGCTCCTCCCGGGGGCGGTGCAGCTCCAGGTCCACCGTTTCCAACGGGAAGGCGGCCCAGCCGCTGGTCTGTTGCACCATCCGGTCGTAGTCCAGGTCCTGCACCCGCACCAGGTTGTCGTACACGTTGCCCATGGGCGAGACCAGCCGCTCCAGCAGGGACCCCCCCGCCGGCCGCGGGTCGATGCCCTTCGGCGTGTCGCGCAGCTGCAGCAGCACCACCCCGCTGGTGTGCTCCGCGATCCAATCGCGGAAGGTGAACAGGAATGCCAGGGTGGTGCGGTAGCCGTAGTTGTCGCGCAGGCCGGCGTCCATCAGCCGCATGGGCGGCTCGCTGGGCATGGACACCACGGGCGTGATGTACGGGAAGGTGGCGTTGATGCGCAGTGCCGAGGCGAGGGTGAGGCGGCCGGCGGCATGGTCGGCGAACATGCGGCGGAACTCGATCGCGTCCGGGTCGCCGATGTGCGTGGTGCCCGGTGCGGGGCGGCTGTGGGCCAGGTAGGCGATCGGCGAGGCGGCCATCAGCACCCGCCGGCCGTCGTTCATCGAGGCGGGCGCGATCACCAGCAGCGGTGTGCGGGCCTGCTGCTCGGCCTGCGCCATGTCGTCCAGCCGGATGTCCAGCGCCCCGCGGGTGACCTCGTTGAGGCGCCGGTCGAAGGCATGCCCGCGGTCCATCCGGTAGCTGTGCGCCCCGTCATGCACCCGGCGGTAGCGGATGAACATGTCGTGCGTCACGAAGTTGAAGGCCACCGTGTTGAGCATGTCGCTGCTCAGCTCCTGGAGCACGGCCGGGTCGTGCCGTAGACGGGTGCCGTCCTGCCGGTCCTGGTGGCCCAGCTGGCGGAAATAGGCCGCGCCCATGGCCCCGCCGGAGGAGCCGGTGATCAGGGCGGTGCGCCGCAGCAGGCCGCCGTCCAGCATGCTGTCCGCGCGCTGCATGCACAGGTACGACCAGAGCATGGCGCGCTGGCCGCCGCCGCTGGTGTTGATCACCACCATGCGCGGTTTGCGGCCGTCGGGGCCGGTGTTGTGGCGCCTCCACGCCTCCAGCATGCGCAGGCCCTCCCGCGTGTCCCGGGCGATCGCGGCCGTGTCCCGGGCCATCGCGTCGATATGGGCGCGGTCGTAAACGGCGGGCGGGGCGGTGTAGTCCAGGCCGTACGCCTGGCTGTCGTACAGCATGTCGGTGCGCCCGCTCAGCGCGTTCAGGCCCAGCACGGCCAGCACGATCAGGGTGAAGGTCCAGCCCTGCAGCCAGCT
>JAVFAQ010000166.1:0-6990 GCA_034002325.1 Flavobacteriales bacterium
AGCTGATGTCGTCCACGATCACCTGGGCCGATCCCGTGCTGCGGACCTGCAATTGCACATTGCCCACGATGGAAATCGTCTGCGTGTGTACCACCGGTGTGTCGGAATTGGGGTCCACCGTGATGTTCGGACCCTGCTGCACATCGTTCACCCAGACTTGCAGGGTGCGCCCGCCCCCGGTCGTGAAGCCGCGCACGTACGTGAAGGAGAGCACGCCCATGCCGTTCGCATAGACCGGTGAGGTGACGTTGCGCGGGTTGTGGGCTGTGTTACCGAAGCAGATCGCACGGTCGTTGAGCTCCTGGTCCGTGCGGGCCCCAAGGGCGTTCCAGGTCACGCCGTCGGTGCCGGTCCAGGTCCGAGCGGTGTAGTTGGTGGCGCTGGGCGGCAGGTTCTCGAAATCCTCGGTGCCTTGTCCCAGGCCGGAGAAGGGTAGTGCAAGGACCAGCCCCAGGTACACCACGGCCCGGGCCCTACGGCACCGCCGCACGTTCGCTTCCGCTCCGGGGATGTTCACCATGACCTACGCACGCATTGGACGCCACAAAGGTCCGCACGTCATGTAAAGGTATCATTAGCCCGGCCTTGGCCCCGGGCCATTTTATGCACCGCTGTGGATGCCGCCGGCGGGGGCTACTTGCGGTCGGCCAGGGCCACGTAGTCGCGCTGGACGGCGCCGGTGTATATCTGGCGGGGGCGGCCGATGGGCTCCTTGTTCTCCACCATCTCCTTCCACTGGGCGATCCAGCCGGGCAGGCGGCCCAGGGCGAACATCACGGTGAACATGCGCGTGGGGATGCCGATGGCGCGGTAGATGATGCCGCTGTAGAAGTCCACGTTGGGGTAGAGCTTGCGGCTCACGAAGTAGTCGTCCTTCAGGGCGATGGCCTCGAGCTCCTTGGCGATGTCCAGCACGGGGTCGTTCACGCCCAGCTTGGCCAGCACTTCGTCGCAGGCCTTCTTGATGATCCTGGCGCGGGGGTCGAAGTTCTTGTACACCCGGTGGCCGAAGCCGAACAGGCGGAAGGGGTCGTTCTTGTCCTTGGCCTTGTCCACCCACTTGCGGATGTCGCCGCCGTCGTTGCGGATGGTCTCGAGCATCTCGATCACCTCCTGGTTGGCGCCCCCGTGCAGCGGCCCCCACAGGGCGGCGATGCCGGCGCTCACGGCGCTGTACAGGTTGGCCTGGCTGCTGCCCACCATGCGCACGGTGCTGGCGCTGCAGTTCTGCTCGTGGTCGGCATGCAGGATCAGCAGTTTGTTCAGGGCGTCCACCACCACGGGGTCGGCCGTGTAGGGCTCGGTGGGCAGGCCGTACATCATGTACAGGAAGTTCTCCACGTAGTCGCGGCCGTTGTCCGGGTACATGGCGGGCTGGCCCAGGCCGTTCTTGTAGCTGATGGCGGCCAGGGTGGGGAACTTGGCGATCAGGCGCACCACCGTGCGCATGCGCTCGGGCAGGGAGCGGTGGGGGTCCTGGCTCTTGGGGTAGAAGGTGCTGAGCGAGCTCACCATGGCCGAGAGGATGCCCATGGGGTGGGCGTTGGCCGGGTAGTGCTCGAAGAAGCGCTTCATGTCCTCATGCACCAGGCTGTGGTAGCGCACCTGCCCCTCGAAGTCGGCCAGCTCGGCGGCCGTGGGCAGCTCGCCGTACAGCAGCAGGTAGGACACTTCGAGGAAGCTGGCCTTTTCGGCGAGCTGCTCGATGGGGTAGCCGCGGTAGTGGAGGATGCCCTCCTCACCGTCGAGGAAGGTGATGGCGCTGGTGGTGGACCCGGTGTTCTTGTAGCCGAAGTCCAGGGTCACATGGCCGGTGAGGGCGCGCAGCTTGCTGATGTCGATGGCCTTCTCGCCCTGCGACCCGGTGATCACGGGAAATTCGTACGTGGTGCCGTCCAGGGTGATCTGGGCCTTCTCGCTCATGGGTCGCGTAGGGGAAAGAGGTGGTGCTTTGGGATCGCCGCGAAGGTAGCGAACGCGGCCGCTCGGGCCGGTGTACGGCGGAAGAATATGGCGCCTGGGCACGCCGGGGGGGGAGTGGCGGCGGGACCTTACCACTGGGCCTTGAAGCCGGACATGAAGCTCTGGTAGTCCGTCTTGGTGTAATGGCCCTCGCCGAAGAAGGTGAGGATGGGTTCCATCTGCTGGGGCGTCATGTAGCCCTGCACGGGGGCCAGCACGTTCAGCTCATGGTCCAGGTAGACGATGGTGGGGTAGGCGATGCGGCCGTTGACGCTGGCGATGGCGTAGGTGAGGTGGTGGGTGCCGTTGCGGCGGCCGGCGAGTTCGGGCTTGTAGTCGGGGTTCTCCAGCTTCTTGCCCTTGAAGGTCACCGGGGCCTGGCTCTCGGCATCGAACTTCACGGGGTGGAAGTGCCGGTTCACGTAGGCGGCCACCTTGGGGTCGCTGAAGGTGTTGCGGTCCAGCATCTTGCAGGGGCCGCACCATTGGGTGTACACGTCCACCAGCAGGGGCCGGGGCTCCTTCTTGGCGCGGGCCTGGGCCTGCTCCATGGTGATCCATTGGATCCCGCTCTTGGCGGTGGCGGTGGTGGCGGGGGCCGCCAGCTGGGCGTTCAGCAACAGCGGGAAGGCCAGCAGGGCCGCGCCCAAGGCGAGGCCGGTGCGGGGCCGGGAGGGGTGGATGTCGCGCATGGTTCCGATCAACGCGGGGGATGAGCAAGTTCCGTGCCGGTGTCAGCGGATGCCGTGCATCCATTTCTTCAGCACGGGCACCAGGGCGATCATCACCACGCCGGCGCCCAGGGAGATCCACGCGATGTCCTTGAACACGCCGCTGTATATCGCCAGCGACTCGGCGGGGGGCAGGGTGGTCTCGCCGTCCACCGTGGGCATGGCCATCATGGCGCCCACCTTGCCGGCCACGAACTGCCCGAAGGCGCTGGCCAGGAACCAGGCGCCCATCATCATGCCCACGAGCTTGGCGGGCGAGAGCTTGGTGATCATGCTCAGGCCGATGGGGCTCAGGCACAGCTCGCCGCTGGAGAGGAACATGTAGCCCAGCACGAAGTAGATCACCGGCACCATGCCGTTGTCGGCGAACTGGCCGCCGAGGATGAACATGTAGAAGCCCAGGGCCAGTTGCAAAAAGGCCAGGCCGAACTTCATGGGCGTGCCGGGTTCCATGCGGCGGCTGCTGAGCCACACCCACAGCGCGGCGAACACGGGGCTGAGCAGGATGATCAGCAGGGGGTTCACGCTGTTGTTCACGGCCGCGGCGTTGTTCTGCCCGCCGAAGAAGCTCAGGTCCACGTTGCGCAGGGCGAAGAGGTTGAGCGACCCGCCGGCCTGCTCGTAGAAGCCCCAGAACAGCACGCTGAAGATGATCATCACGATGGCGGCGAGCATCTGCTGGCGCGCCACCTTGTCCACCTGCGTGAAGGCCAGGTAGAGCAGGTACACCAGTGCGGCGATGCCCAGCGGGTTGAACACGTAGTCCATCACCTCGTAGTGCCACAGGGTGAAGGCGAAGAGCGGCGCGCACAGGAAGGCCAGCAGGTAGGTGGCGCGGTCCTGCCGCAGGCCGATGACCGACGGGCGGCTGAGGGCCTGGTCGTTCGGGGCCTCGCCCTTGTCGCCCAGCAGGTGCTTGCCGCGGTTGAAGACGAACAGGCCCAGCAGCATGAACAGCCCGGCCACGCCGAAGCCCAGGTGCCAGTTGATGTTCTGGCCGATGTAGCCGCAGATCAACCCGCCGGCCAGCGCCCCCAGGTTGATGCCCATGTAGAAGAGGGAGAAGCCCGAATCGCGGCGCGGGTCCTCGGGGGCGTAGAGCTTGCCCACGATGCTGCTGATGTTCGGCTTGAAGAAGCCGTTGCCCACCACGATGAAGCCCATGCCGGCGTAGAAGGCGATCTCACTGGGAATGGCCATCACGAAGCTGCCCAGCGCCATGATGATCCCGCCGAAGACGATGCTGCGCCGGAATCCCAAGAGCCGGTCGGCCAGCATCCCGCCGAACAGGGGCATGGCGTACACCAGCGCCTGGTAGCTGCCGTAGATGTGGTTGGCCTTGGCATCGGGGTAGAACAGCTGGCTGGTCATGAACAGGATCAGCAGCGCGCGCATCCCGTAGAAGGTGAAGCGCTCCCACATTTCCGTGAAGAACAGCATGTACAGCGCCCGGGGATGCCCGGTGATGCCTTCGAGGAGTTTGGCCATGGCTTGTCGTTCTTTCGGGGAAAGTTCTACCGTTTCTCGGGAATGATCCTGTTCAGCCAGCGCAGCAGGATGAACATCACGGCGGTGGCGCCCATCAGCAGGCCGAAGTTCACCCAGAAGAAGTCGGCCTTGTGCGGGTAGTTGTCCCATAGGCCGCTGAGCACGCCGCTCAATTTGTTGCCCAAGCTGGTGGCCAGGAACCAGCCGCCCATCATCAGGGCGGTGAGACGCGCCGGGCTCACCTTGCTCACCAGGGAGAGGCCCATGGGGCTCAGCAGCAGCTCGCCGATGGTGATCACCCCGTAGCTGGCCACCAGCCACCAGCCGCTGGCCTTGATCTCGCCGTTCTGGCACACGTACACGGCGCCCACCATCACCAAGCAGCTGAGGGCGCTCACCAGCAGGCCCCAGCCGATCTTGCTCGCGGTGCTGGGCTCGCGGTTCCTTCGGCGCAGCATGGCGAAGAAGCCCACCACCACGGGCGTGAGCAGGATCACCCAGATCGGGTTGATGCTCTGGTACAGTTCGGTGTTGGCCAGGTACACGGTGGCGCCCTCGGGAGGCATGTCCGCCTCCTGCACGTTGCGGAAGTACACCGGCTTGGCGTATTCCACCTGCGTCTCGCCGTCCACCTTCACCAGGTTGAAGCCGGCATCGTACATGGGCACGGTGTCCGGGGCGTTGACCTTGGTCTCGGCCAGGTAGAGGGCATCGGCCACGGGGGCCACGGCGGCGGGCAGCTCGCGGTCGGTGTAGTACTCGGCCCAGGTGGTGAGGGCCGTTCCGTTCTGCTTGAACACGGCCCAGAAGGCGATGGCCATGGCGAAGATGGTGAGCAGCGCGGCCAGCGGCTTGCGGTCCTCGATGCTGGCGCGCAGCAGCAGGCCCACGTAGAACACGATCACCGGTATGCTGGCGAAGAAGAAGGCATCGGTGCTGTCGCTGCCGAAGATGTTGCCGGGGATGCTCCACCCGGCGATGCCCACCACGATCGCGGGCAGCAGCACCTGGGCGAAGATGCGCGAGAGCGGCATGTCCTCCTTTTGCACCGGCTTGCGTACGTCGGCATGGCGGTAGTGGCGCATGCCGATCCAGAACACCAGCAGGCCGATGAACATGCCGATGCCCGCCGCGCCGAAGGCGTAGCCCCAGCCGTACTTGTTGCGCATGTAGGCCGCCACGAGGTTGCACACCGCGGCGCCCACGTTGATGCCCATGTAGAAGATGTTGTAGCCGCTGTCCTTCCGGGCGCGGTACTCCGCATCGTTGTACAGGTTGCCCAGCAGGGTGCTGATGTTGGGCTTGAAGAAGCCGTTGCCGATGCAGATCAGCGCCAAACTGGTGTAGAAGGCGGCCATGCCGGGCAGCGCCAGGCCGATGTAGCCCAGGCCCATCAACGTGCCGCCCAGGAAGATCGCCCGGCGGTAGCCCAGCACGCGGTCCGCCAAAAGGCCCCCGATGAACGGCGTGAGGAACACGAAGGCGATGAAGGTGCCGTAGATGTCGGCGGCCGTCTTGCGGTCCATCGCCAGCCCGCCCGTGGACGTCGGGTCCATCAGGTACAGCTGGAAGATGCCGATCATCAGGTAGTACCCGAACCGCTCCCACATCTCGGTGAGGAACAGGAAGGGGAGGGCGGCGGGGTGCTTGCGGGACATGCCGATCAGACAATTAGAGGATCAGGCGATCGGAAAATGGAAATGCAGGGGAAGGACATGGCGCCACAGATGGGTCGATCAATATCCGATCGTCTCATTGTCTGATCCTCTGATCGGAATTGGGTCAGTTGATCCCGTGCATCCACTTCTTCATGGTGGGCGTCAACACCAGCAGCACGGCGGCACAGCCCAGCACCACGTACACGCCCCATTGCAGGTACACGTCCATGAAGCCCATGAGCTCGGCCTTGGGGTCGTCGCCGCCGGTGGCGGTACTGGCGATCATCTGGCCCAATTTGCCGGCCACCTTGTGGGCGAAGGCGATGCTCAGGAACCAGGACCCCATCACGAAGCCCACCACTTTCTGCGGACTGAGCTTGGTGACCACGCTCAGGCCCACCGGGCTCAGGAACAGTTCACCGGTGGTGTGCAGCAGGTACATGCCGATGAGGAAGCCCATGGGGATGGCCGTGGCGCCCGCGCCGTTGGCGATGCCCACCTTCACGCCCCACACGATGATCATGTAGCCGATCGCCATCTGGATCAGGCCGTAGAAGAACTTCATCGGCGTGCGCGGCTCCAATTTGTTCTTGGCCAACCAGCCCCACAGCCAGTTGAACACCGGTGCCAGCAGCATGATGAACAGGGCGTTCACCGACTGGAACATCGAGGCCTCGATGCCGGCCCTGTTCACGTAGCGGTCGGTGAGGATGTTGATCGACCCGCCGGCCTGCTCGAACAGCACCCAGAAGATCATGTGGAAGAAGAACAGGATCAGGAACACGAAGAGGCGCTGGCCCTCCACGCGGTCCTCGGCGGTGAAGGCGGTGAACAGCAGGTAGCCCAGGCACACCGCGCCGGCGGCGAAGAGCAGCCAATCGGTCACCCCCTCGCTGTTGATCAGGAAGCTGAACACGGGGATGATCGCCACGCAGCCCAGCAGGGTGAGGGGGAAGGCGCCGATGCCCATGAAGCGCCAGGCCGCGCCGCTCTCGGGCGCGTGGCCCTTGCCTTCGAGGTGCCGGAAGTTGAGGAAGAACTCGATCATGCCCAGCAGCATGCCCAGGCCGGCGGCGAGGAAGCCGTACTCCCAGCCCACGCGCTGGCCCAGGTAGCCGCAGGTGAGCGGGGCCAGGAAGGCGCCGATGTTG
>JAVFAQ010000167.1:0-6986 GCA_034002325.1 Flavobacteriales bacterium
CTCCTTCGGCACCAAGGTGGCGGCCATGCCCAGCACCAGGGCGAAGAACATGATGTGCAGCAGGTTCGGCGTGCCGGTCATGGAGCTCACCGGGTTGAGCGGCACCAGGGTCTCCACCAGTTGCTGGATCGCCGGCACGTCGTCATCGGCGCGTTTCAGCATGGCCTCTTCGGTGGCGACCACCTTGTCGGCGGAACTGTCGCCGTACTCGGCCTGGAGCGCCGCGGTGGTGGCGGGGCTGATGCGCTCGCCGGGCCGCACGATGTTCACCAGGCTGATGCCGATCACCACCGAGATGGCGGAGATCACGATGGTGTAGCCCAGGGTCTTCAGGCCCACGCGGCCCAGCTTGCGGATGTCGCCCATGCCGGCCACGCCCAGGATCAGCGCCGAGAGCACCAGCGGCATCACGATCATCATCAGCAGCCGCAGCCACAGGTTGCCCAGCGGCGAGGCCACGTGCCGCACGAACCAGCGCACCGGCTCGCTGTCGGTGCCCAGGGTGCTGCTGGCCACCACCCCGGCCACGGCGCCCAGCAGCAGGCCGATCAAGATCCGCGTGGCCAGGCCCATGCCCCCCTTCCTTCCTTCCTCGGTGATGCGTTCGGTCATGGGCTCGGTCCTCCTGCGGCTTCACGGTCGATCCGCCAACGGGCCGCAAACTAACGATGCCCGGGCGAATGCGCTGTGCGGGCCGCAGCTACTTTTGTGCGCATGCCCGGTGCCTCCATCATCATCCTCGACCACGGCTCGCAATACACCCAGCTCATCGCCCGGCGCGTGCGCGAGCTGAACGTCTACTGCGAGATCCACCCTTTCACCGCCGCGCAACGCTTCGCCGACGACCCCGCCGTGAAGGGCGTGATCCTCAGCGGCAGCCCCAGCAGCGTGCATGACCCCCACGCGCCGGACACCGACCTGCAGGGCATCCTGGGCCGCCTGCCGGTGCTGGGCATCTGCTACGGCGCCCAGCTGCTGGCCCGGCACAGCGGCGCCACCGTGGAGCGCAGCCAGGTGCGCGAGTACGGGCGGGCCCACCTGGCCACCATCGCCGCCAGCCACCTGTTCGACGGCATCGAGGCCGGCACCCAGGTATGGATGAGCCACGGCGACAGCATCACCACCCCCAGCGAGGCCATGGAGGTGATCGCCAGCACCCACGACGTGCCCGTGGCCGCCTTCCGCCTGCACGACCGCCTGACCTACGCCGTGCAGTTCCACCCCGAGGTGTACCACACCACCGACGGCCTGCAGCTGCTGCACAACTTCGTGATCGGCATCTGCGGATGCACCGGCGATTGGACGCCGCACGGCTTCGTGGAGCGCACGGTGAAAAGCCTCAAGGACCAGCTGGGCGACGACAAGGTGGTGCTGGCCCTGAGCGGCGGGGTGGACAGCAGCGTGGCCGCCCTGCTGCTGGACCGCGCCATCGGCGAGCGCCTGCACTGCATCTTCGTGGACAACGGCCTGCTGCGCAAGGACGAATACGCCCGCGTGCTCGAGAGCTACCGCCACCTGGGCCTGAACATCACCGGGGTGGACGCCAGCGGCGATTTCCTCGGTGCCTTGCACGGCCTGGAGGACCCCGAGGCCAAGCGCAAGGCCATCGGCCGCACCTTCATCGAGGTGTTCGAGCGCGAGGCCGGGCGCATCAGCGACGTGAAGTGGCTGGGCCAGGGCACCATCTACCCCGACGTGATCGAGAGCGTGAGCGTCAACGGCCCCAGCGTCACCATCAAGAGCCACCACAACGTGGGCGGCCTGCCCGAGCGCATGGCCATGGAAGTGGTGGAACCCCTGCGCCTGCTCTTCAAGGACGAGGTGCGCCGCGTGGGCCGCGAGCTCAACCTGGACCCCGTGATCCTGGGCCGCCACCCCTTCCCCGGGCCCGGCCTGGCCATCCGCATCCTGGGCGAGGTCACCGCCGAGAAGGTGGCCCTGCTCCAGGAGGTGGACCACATCTTCGTGCAGGGCCTGCGCGACGCGGGCCTCTACGACCAGGTGTGGCAGGCCGGCGCCATCCTGCTGCCCGTGCGCAGCGTGGGCGTGATGGGCGATGAACGCACCTACGAGAACGCCGTGGCCCTGCGCGCGGTGACCAGCACGGACGGCATGACGGCCGACTGGTGCCACCTGCCCTACGACTTCCTGGCACGGATATCGAACGCCATCATCAACCGGGTGAACGGCGTGAACCGCGTGGTGTACGACATCAGCAGCAAGCCGCCCGCCACCATCGAATGGGAATGAACACCGTTCTTCGCCCCGTGATGCGCACCGCGGGCACCCTGCTCCTCGCCTTGCTGCCGTGGCTGGCGGCCGTGCCCGTGCATGCCCAGACCGAGCGCACCATCGACGGGCGCACCTTCACCGTGCATGTGGTGGAGCAGGGGCAGACCCTCTACGCCATCAGCCGTGCCCATGCCGTGCCGGTGGACGCCCTGCTGCAGGCCAACCCCGACGCCGCCCGGGGCCTCGCCATCGGCCAGGAGGTGCTGGTGCCGCAGGACGCCGTGGTGCGCAAGGAGGCCCGCTCCGCCCCCACCCTGCTGCGCGATGGCGAGCTCCAGCACATCGTGGCCCGGAAGGAGACGCTCTTCGGCATCGCCCGCAAGTACGAGGTGGACATCAACGCCCTGCTGCAGCGCAACCCCGAGGCCAACGCCGGGCTGCGGCCGGGCATGGTGGTGATCATCCCCCCCGGCATGGGCGCCGCGCAGCCGCCGGCCGTGACCCGCCCGGCCGCGCCCGAGGGCATGCGCATGCACGTGGTGCAGCCCGGCGAGACCCTCTACGGGCTGGCCCGCCGGTACGCCGTGGCCGCCGAGGCCATCCAGGAGGCCAACAACGGCCTGCCCGAGGGGCTGAAGGCCGGCATGTCCGTGCTGGTGCCGATCGCCGATGAAGGGCCGGTGGCGCCCTTCGTCGTGGAGGAACCCGTGCCGGACCGCCCGTACACCGTGGGCCTGCTGCTGCCCTTCGCCCACCAACGCAACGACAGCGTGCTGGCCCAGGCCCCCCCGGGCGGCCCCGCGCGCTACCACGAGGCCTCGCGTATCGCCGCCCAGTTCTACGCCGGCGCCCTGATGGCCATCGATTCCGCCAAGGCCGCCGGGCTGCGCGCCGAGGTACACGTGATCGACACGGGCGACGATGCCCGCGCCTGGGGCCCCGCCGTGCGCACGGTGGCCGCCGCCGGCATGGACCTGTGCATCGGCCCCTTCCACCGCCAGGCCATCGAAGAGCTGGCCCGCCTGGCCCCCGCCACGCACATCGTGTGCCCGGTGCCCCAGAGCAACAAGGTGATCCTGGGCCATGCCAACGTGAGCAAAGTGGTGCCCACCCGCACGGACCTGCTGCGCTTCACCGCCCGCCACGTGGCCCTGCGCCACAACCGCGACCACGTGGTGCTGCTGCGGCCCGACATCCACGGGGAAAAGGACGGCCAGGACCTGATGGAGCGCACCCTGCGCGAGGCCATGGCCGCCCGCCCCGGCACCTTCGGCGACAGCCTGATCATCGCCCGGCCCGGACGGCGCGACCTGGGCGACCTGCCCGCGAAGCTCCACGCCTCGCGCCTCAACGTGCTGCTGGCCCCCGGCGAGGACCTGGAGTACGTGGCCACCCTGGTGACCAAGTTGCGCGCGCTGGTGCCCAAGTACCGCATCATGCTCGTGGGCCTGGAAAGCTGGCCGGGCATGACCACCATCTCCCCCACCGACCTGGACCGCCTGCAGTTCACCTTCGCCACGGGCAGCTTCATCGCGCACGGCACCCCGGCCACCGACCGCTTCGTGCGCGGCTTCCAGGACCGCTTCGGCCACGACGTGGACGATTACGCCCTGCTGGGCTACGACGTGACGCGCTACTACCTCGACGCGCTGCACCAGGAGGGCCGCGCCCTGGTACACGCCTTCGACACCCTGCGCGGCGAGGGCCTGCACATGGGCTTCCGCATGACGCGCACCGGCCCGGAGAACGGCTTCCGCAACGAGGCCGCGATCATGGTGCAGCAGCACGAGATGCGGCTGGTGCGCGTGCCGTGACCCGTTCACCGCGCCTGCTTCACCACCCGCCCGGTGCGCACGGCACGGCCGTCGTCGGTGCGCAGCAGGTACGTGGCGGCGGGCAGGCCCCGCAGATCGATCGGCGCATGGGGCGCGGGCACGTGCATCCGAAGGAGCTCCCGGCCGGCGGCATCGAGCAGTTGCACCGTGCCCAGGGCGCGGCCGTCGGTGCGCCGCACATGCACGTGCCCGGTGGCGGGGTTGGGCCCGATCCGCAGCGCCGGGGCGGCTTCATCGTACACGCCCGTGCCGATGTCCTGCGGCGCCCGCACGATCACGCCGTTGTCGGTGAGCACGTTGCCCAGGGGCACCAGGCAGTTGCTGCGCCTGAACCAGGTGGTGCTCACCGCGGTGAAGTTGGGGAACTGCTGTTCGCGCCGCACCAGCACCGCATCGGGGATGGTGGCATCGGCCAGGACGATGGTGCCCTCGGCCAGCAGGGCCACTTGCAAGGTGGAGGTCACCCCGCCGCTCACCACGGTGTCCGTCCACGTATCGCCCACGGCCGCCGGCAGCCGCACGATCAACGCGGGATCGCCGTACACCTGCGAGGGGCTGCCGGGGCCGGGCCGGTAGCCCAGGTCCAGCACGCTGTCCGCCGTGATGCGGTAGTAGCCGAACTGGTCCACCAGGCGCACGGCGATGTCGGCATCGGGATAATCGGCCTGGTAGGGCGTGGCGGCGGGCGGCAGGATCGAATCCGTGGTGGCGCCCACCACATCGAAGCCCTGCGCGCTGAAGTCCCACACGATGCCCGTGCCGGCGGTCACCAGGCCGGGCACCTGGCCGTAGTGGCGGGTCTCCACCGGCCATGCGCCGAAGGCGGGGACGGCATCGGGGTGGACGAACACGGGCTGGGCGATGGCCGTGCCGAAGGACAACAGAAAGGAGAGGATGACCACGTTCCGCATGGGCGCAAAGAAAGGGGCCTTCGGGGAACGGCGGGACGGCCGGGCACGGATGAACCCACCTGTCCGGTAGGCAGGCTACCGGCCCGACAGGCCTACCTGTCCGGTAGGCAGGCCTGCCTGTCCGGTAGGCAGGCCTGCCTGTCCGGTAAGCAGGCCCGGCACATACCAGCCCATGGCATCACCTGCGGCAGGCAGGCGCCATGGGTTCGGAAATGCCGTGCGTTCGTGGAGGGCTGAAGGCCCGGTACATAAGGACCACGGTCTTCGTCCCTCCAGTTCCTCGTACCAAAGACGTTCCCGCCATGCCACAGTCTCTCAGCCATGTGATATTACATGTCGTGTTCAGCACCAAGAACCGCCACCCGTGGCTGGGAACACCTGTACGCAGCAAGCTCCATGCGTACATGGCGGGTACGGTCCGCGAATTGGAACGCTGCGAATGCTATCGCGTCGGTGGTGTGGAGGACCATGTACATCTGGCGATCCGACTTGCGCGAACGATCACCATCGCCGATCTGGTGCAGCATGTGAAGACCAGTTCTTCACGTTGGATCAAGGAGCAGGATACAGCCTTGATCCCGTTCGCATGGCAAAAGGGGTATGCTTCGCTATCGATCTCCTACCCGGACCTTCCCCGTCTGCTGGCCTTCATAGATGGACAAGAAGGACATCACCGCAAGGTGACATTTCAGGATGAATACCGCGGCTTCCTTATCGAGCATGGGATCGAGTTCGATGAACGTTACGTATGGGACTGATCCGCTGCATTGATGTGTCGGGCCTTCAGCCCTCCCGAAACGCGTTCCACCGCACCAGCCCATGGCGTTGCCATGGGCTGGTATGCCACGGGCCTTTGGCCCTATGAAAGATGTGTACACACCGTAGCTACCGGCCCGACAGGCCTACCCACCGGTAGGCGCATCTTATTCCCCGCACCCATGGTGGAAACATTGTTTTACACCGCAGCGGCCCTAGAGCATGGCCGCCAATTCGGCGCGCCCGGCCCGCTCCAATGCGCGGCGGGCGGCGTCCACGGCCTTGGGCGCGGGGTTGGGCGGATGCACCGGCACGGGCGTGGTGGCCCGCAGTTGCGCCAGCAGCTCCTCGGTGCGATCGGCGGTGAGGGCCGCGCACGCCGCGTACATGCCGTCCGGCCGTTCCTCCAGGTGGTCATGGTCCTCCAGCAGCCGGCGCAGCACCTCCAGCATGGCCGGTGCGGGCGGCAGCACCATCAGCGCGGTGAGGGCGCCGTGGTCCAGCCGCAGTCGGCTCTGCACCGGCAGGGGCACGCCGCCGTTGGCCTCCTGCGCGGCGGGGAAGAGGATCTTCTCCTCCATCTTGATGTGCGTGAGCAGGCCCACGCGGAACGCCTGGTACAGGTCCGTGCGGATGTGCGCGGGATCGGCCGTGGCCGCGTCCAGCAGCCCGTCCAATCGGCGGTGGTCGGTGGTGAAGAAGTGGTACAGCGGCCCGTCCATCGGTCTATGCGGGCGGCGAAGGGCCGTCGCCATGCACGACCGGCCCTCCCGTTCCCGCCGGCCAAAATAGCCCGCCCCGCGACAGGGCTTGGGCCAAAGGTGCGCCGGCGCGCCTGCGCGTGCCGTCCCGGCGCTATACTTGTGCCATGAGCCAAAAGACGGAAAGCATCGAATGGGTGGCCGTGGAGGACCTGGTGCGCGGCACCAACGCCCGCACCGTGAAGCCCGGCAAGGACCGCATCAACGAGTACGCGCGCAGCATCGCCCTGTACGGCATCCTGGTGCCGCTGATCGCCCATAAGCGCGACGGCGCCTACCACTTGGAGGCGGGCTACACGCGGCTCTCCGCGCTGGAGCAGCTCAAGGGCGACAAGGCCCTCACCGCACTGGCCCGGATGAACAAGGTGGACCTGGAGCGGGTGCCGGTGCGCATCTACCACGGCGATGAGAAAGGGCGGTTGATGCTGCCGATCATCGAGAACAACTTCCACGACGTGATGAACGAGGTGGACGTGGCCACGCAGGTGCGC
>JAVFAQ010000168.1:0-6965 GCA_034002325.1 Flavobacteriales bacterium
CGATTCGCTCACCTTCCTGAAGGAGGGGCACCATATGGTGGCCCTGGAGCTCACGGACCTGGACGGGCGCACCGTATCGCCGCAGGACGCCGACCACGCCGGCCACGTCACCATCGTGCAGGTGTTGGGCAGCTGGTGCCCGAACTGCGTGGACGAATCGCGGATGCTGCAGGAGTTCCTCGACGCCTACGGGGACCACGGACTGCGCGTGATCGGCGTGGCCTTCGAGCGGCACCCCACGGAAGAGCGCTCCATCGCCGCGCTGCGACGATTCCGCGACCATTTGGGGCTGCGCTATCCGATCGGCTACGCGGGGCCGGTGAAGAAGGAGGCCATCGCCGCCAAGCTGCCCTTCCTGGACCGGGTGATGAGCTTCCCCACCTCGATCACCATCGGGCGCGACGGCAAAGTGCGGCGCATCCACACGGGCTTCTACGGGCCCGGCACCGGTGATCGCTACGTGGCCTTCCGGCGCAACATGGAGGGCCTGCTGCAGGAGCTGCTGGCCGAGCCGCGCCCCTGAGCCTACCGCCCTTCCGGAAGGGGCTTGTCCACCACGATCCGTTCGGCCCGGTTGGCCAGCTCCCATGCCGTGCGGAACACCAGGAGCGTGCGCTTGTGCAGCAGGTCGAAGCGGACCTTGTCCGCCGTGTCGGCAGGCGTGTGGTAGTCCGGGTGCACCCCGCTGAAATAGAAGATGGACGGGATGCCCTTCCGGGCGAAGTTGTAGTGGTCACTGCGGAAGTAGAACTTGTTGGGGTCGTCCTCCGCATTGAAGCGATAGTCCAGCTCCAGGCCCACATGCGCGTTGGCCGCTTCGTTGATCGCGTGCAGCTCGGTGCTCAGCCGGTCGCTGCCGATCACGTACAGGTAAGGCCCGCTCTGCATGTGGGCGCTGTCGATGCGGCCGACCATGTCCAGGTTGAGGTTGGCCACGGTGGCTTCCAGCGGGAACACGGGGTGGTCGCTGTAGTACCGCGAGCCCAGCAGGCCCTTCTCCTCGGCGCTCACGGGCATCACCAGCACGCTGCGGCGCGGCCCGTGCCCGGCGGCCTTGGCACGCGCGAACGCCTGCGCGATGGCCAGGGCCGCCACCGTGCCGCTCGCGTTGTCATCGGCCCCGTTGTACACCTCGCCGTTCTTGATGCCCTCGTGGTCGTAGTGCGCGGTGACGATCACCAGCTCGTCCTTCTTGTCGGTGCCCTCGATATAGCCCAACACGTTCTCGGTGCGCACGGTGGCGGGGTCCTGCGGCTTCACCACGGTGAACTCCACCGGCACCTTGCGGCCGGGCTTCTTCTTGCGGAGCTTGGCCATCTTCTTCGGCGACCCGATCAACACCGCCATGGCCTCGTCGCCGATCAGCACCACTTGCATGCCGCCATCCGCGGTGGGGGCGCGTTCCGGGTCGGGCAGGCGCATGCGTCTGCCGGTGACGAATCGGCCCACGGACTCCTTCACGGGGCCCAGCTCGCCGGTGCTGATCAGCAGCAGGTCCACGCCGCTCTCGGCCAGTCGTTCAGCGTACTGGCGCAACCACATCATCACGCTCATGGCCGAACCGCCCTCGGGCGCCGCCCACACGGCCCGGCCGCGCAGGTCGCCCGCACGGGTGAGGTCGGTGCCATCGCCCAGGTACACCAGCTCGTCCACCTGCCGGCCGTCGGTGGCCGCCGATTGGTCGAAGTAGAGGATCTCTTCCATGAAGCGGAACTCGCGCGTGCCCGAGCGCAGCGCCAGCGCGCCCAACTGCTCCACCTCGAGGTCGAAAGGCTGGTAGTAGCCATCGGCGATGCCCTCCTGCACCGGCACGGGCGGTATGCCGGCGTTCACGAAGTGCTGCCGGATGTACGCGGCGGCCATTTTCTGGCCCTTTTCGCCGGTATCGCGGCCCTCCAAGGCATCACTGGCCAGGAACTCCAGGTCGCGCCGCAGATCCTCGCGCGTGATGGTGCCCGCGTATTTCCCGGCCAGGCTGTCGGCCACGGGCTGGGCGTGCAACAGGGTGGTGGTGCACAGGGCCGCCAGCAAAGGGATGGTCCGCATGGAAGATGGGTTGGATGGCTGTGAACGACGGGTGCGCTACCGGGGCCTCTCGATCTTTTCCACCCGGCGCTGGTGGCGGCCGCCCTCGAAGTGCGCCGCAAGGAAGGCGTCCACGGTGCGCAATCCTATTTCGGTGCTGATGAACCGGGCGGGCAGGGCCAGTACGTTGGCGTTGTTGTGCTGGCGGGCCAGCTCGGCGATCACCGGCTCCCAGGCCAGTGCCGAGCGCACCCCGGCGTGCTTGTTCGCACTGATGTTCACCCCGTTGCCGCTGCCGCAGATCACCACGCCCAGCTCGGCCGCGCCCCGGGCCACGTCCTCGGCCACGCGGTGCGCATGGTCCGGGTAGTCGGTGCTTTCGGCAGTATGGGTGCCGTGGTCGATGACGGTGTGGCCCAGCTCGGTGAGATGGGCATGTACCTTGGCTTTCAGCTCGAAGCCGGCATGGTCGCTTCCGATGGCAATGTGCATGCTCCCCGCGTTGTTCGTCGCTCCAAAGATACCCGCCGCCGACCGGGCACCGGATCCCACATCCCGATCGTGGGATCCGCGTTCATGCACGGGATAACTCGTGATAACATTCCGGCCATCAACGATCGGGCCACGGCCCTTAAAGATCCCCCGCACATGGGCAAGCCCACTTGTTGACGAAGCATCCACATCGATCCCATGGTCCGCCGCCTTCCACCGGCCCACAAGTTGTCCACATCCCGGTCCATCAACGATCCCCGGCCGTTGCGCGCATCCGCCGCATGCCCACGGACTTGCCTCGCAACAGCCTGTTCACCGATCGTTCATAAGGGCTGGCGTAATTTTGAAAACCCGTTTTGCAAGCCGGGCCCCGGGAGATCGTCCACATGATCAACAGACCTATCATAACAACATCAATTTCTTTAAAGAGAATGATGAATATGAAGAGGTTGATGATGATGATGATGGTGGTGGCCGGTGGGTCGGTGGCGGGGCAGGAGTGGACGCAGTACCTTCACCCCAACGGCCAGGTGAGCAGCGAGGGGCACCTGGTGAACGGACAGCCCGAGGGATGGTGGCGCAACTACTACGAGAACGGGGCCTTGCGCTCCGAGGGCGGTCGCACCAACGGCCTGCCCGACAGCACTTGGGCCTTCCATCGGCCGGAAGGCGGGCTGGAAAGCGAGATCGAATACGTGGCCGGGAAGCGCCATGGCGACACCCGGACCTATGACGAGGAGGGCCGGACCATCAGCGTGGAGCCGTACGCCAACGACTTGCGCGAGGGCGTGGCCAGGTACTTCCACCCCCATGGTGAAGTGGCCCGCGAAGTGCCCTACGTGGCCGGCAAGGAGGAGGGAACGGGCCGCGAATACGCCGAGGACGGCCGGGTGACGGCCCTGCTGTACTATGGCGCCGGCATGTTGCGCCGCCGCGAGGACATCAACCGCCTGGACCGCCAGGGGCTGCGCCAGGGGGCGTGGAAGGAGTTCCATCCCACGGGCCACGTGATGTGGGAGGTGAACTACGTGGACGACAAGCGGCAGGGCGTCTACAAGGAGTACGACAGCGAGGGCAACCTCAAGGAGATGCTCAAGTTCGAGCAGGGCGTGATCGACACCCTGGGGCAGGAGCAGCTCACCGTGGACATCCGCCGCACCTTCCACCCCGGCGGCAAGGTGGCCAGCATAGGCAGCTATTCGCGCAGCGGGAAGAAGGAGGGCCTGTTCAAGATGTTCGCCATGGACGGCGAGGTGTCCGGTGCGCGCATCTATGCCGGCGACCGCCTGGTGAGCGAAGGCATGGTGAACGACCTGGGCGCCATGGAAGGGCCCTGGACCGAATATTTCGCCACCGGCGAGAAGCGCGCCGAGGGCACCTACCAGGCCGGCCGCCGCGAGGGCGAGTGGCGCTTCTTCCACAAGAGCGGCCAGGTGGAGCAGCAGGGCAAATACCTCAATGGGTTGGCCCATGGCCCTTGGGTGTGGTACTACCCCGATGGCCGGGTCCATCGCGAGGAGGAGTTCCGCCGTGGGAAGGAGGACGGCCCGTCGAAGGAGTACGATGCCGACGGCCGCCTGATCACCGAAGGGCAGTACATCGATGGCCTGCGCGAGGGCACCTGGACGTACGCCCACGGCGACCACACCGCGCAAGGCGCCTACAAGGACGGCCTGCGTGATGGACCGTGGACCCATGCCTCGGACAGCGGGCAGCGTCGTTTCCAAGGCGGTTTCGTGGGCGGCGAACGCCACGGCAAGCACAAATGGTGGTGGCCCCACGGGCCGATCCAGCGCGAGGGCCGGTACGTGATGGGACTGGAGCAGGGCGACCACGTGCTGTACAACGAGCAGGGCTTCCCGGTGCTCACCATCCGGTACAAGGACGGCCAGGTCGTACGTTTGGACGGGATACCCGTGCCACCGAAGGTTTCGGGCCGGGCAAGCCCGTGACCCGGCCCGCAGGACGGCCGCGTGAAGAGGATGGGCACCGGGCGCGACATACCACCCGAGATCGGGATCGCCGGGTATTTGGCCATGGCGAGGTCGTTGCTGGGGCCGCTCTCGGAAGGCGTGCTCATCGTGCAAAAGGGCCGGGTGGTGGTGGCCAACCCACGGGCCGGGGAAATGCTGGGCGGAGCGCTCGAGGGCACCCGTGCGGCGGACATTTTCCACCCCGAAGACCGGCCCGGGCTGGACGCCCTGATGCACCGTGCGGGCGCCGCCGTGGTGCGCACCGTGCAGGGAAACCCCGTGGCCGTGCGGACCGAACCCCTGCCCGGGCAAGACATGGTGCAACTGGCCCTGACCATGGCGGTGATGCCCCGCCCCGATGCGCTGCAACGGGAGAAGGCCGAACACCGGCGCACCCACGATGAACTGGTCCATTCCAAGAGCTTCTCACGCCACCTGGTGGACCATTCGCCGGACATGATCATGGCCGCCGACCCACAGGGACGCATCACCGAGTTCAACCCCGCCGCCCTGGAACGCTTCGGTTACCGCCTGGAAGAGGTGCTGGGGCGCCCCACCACCATCATCTATGCCGACCCCGTGGAGATGGAGCATGTCCTCCACGAAATGAGCGCCCGCGGGCTGTACATCGGCGAGGTGCGCAACATCACCAAGAGCGGGGAGGTGTTCACCGCCTTCCTGTCGGCCACGCGGCTCTACGATGAGCAGGGTGTGCTGATCGGGGCCATGGGCGTATCGCGCGATGTGCGCCGCGAGCGCCAAGCGGGCGAGCGCCTGCGCGAGCAGGAGGCCAAGCTCAAGGCCCTGTTCGAGAGCAGCGAGCACATGTTCTGGACCATGGGGCCGGGCATCCTGCTCACTTCATACAACCGGGCGTACGCCCACATGCTCGAACGCCTCTACGGGGTGCCGCCCAAGCTGAACAGGGAGGCCGGCTTCAGGCGCCAACGATTCGCTTCGGCCGACTACCACGATTTCTGGGAGGGGAAGTACGCCCGCGCATTCGCCGGCGAACAGGTGCGCTTCGAGACCGACATCCGCGACATCCATGGCGGCCGCGTGTGCAACGAGATCTTCCTCAGCCCCGTGTTCGATGCCGAGGGCCGCGTGAAGGAGGTCTTCGGCGTGGGCCACGAGATCACCGGGCAGAAGGAGGCCCAGGACCTGGTGCGCGCGCAGGGGGCGCGGCTGCGGGCGATCTTCGAGAACAGCGCCAACATGATGTTCTGGACGCTGGACCGCGACTTCCGCATCACCTCCTTCAATGAGCACTTCCACTTGTCCATCGCCGAGGCGCACGGCGTGCACTTCGCCATCGGCGACGCCTTCATCGACCAGATGGTGCCGCGGGTGGCACGCGGGGAGCATGCGCCCATCGTGCAACGTTTCCGAACGGCGCTCAAGGGCGAACCACAGCAGTTCGAGGTGGAGCTGGTGGACCAGCGCGGGGAGAGCGTGTGGGTGGAGAACTTCCTCAACCCCATCATGATCGACGGCCAGGTGCGCGAGCTCTCGTGCCTGGCCTACGGCATCACCGACCGCAAGCAGGCCCAGCGCGAACTGGTCCAGAGCCTGAACGAGAAGGAGGTCCTGCTCAAGGAGGTGCATCACCGCGTGAAGAACAACCTGCAGATCGTCAGCAGCATCTTCAGCCTGCAGGCCGCCCACGCGGGCAACGACCGGCGCATGCTGGACCTGCTGCGCGACAGCCGCGACCGCATCCGCAGCATGGCCTTCATCCATGAGAGCCTCTACCAGAACAAGGAGTTCAGCTCGGTGGACCTGGCACGCTACATCGAGGGGCTGAGCCGCAACCTCATGCTCAGTTACAGCCACACGGGCCGCATCAGGCTGCGCACGGACCTGCACGAGGTGCATCTGGTGCTGGACCAGGCCATTCCCTGCGGGCTCATCCTCAACGAGCTCATCAGCAACGCGCTCAAACATGCCTTCCCCGACGGCCGCGCCGGCACGGTCACCATCGCCCTGCGCCATGTGAACGACCGGGTATCCATCTCGGTGAGCGACGACGGGGTGGGCATGCCTGCGGGGTTCGATCCCCACAAGCACGGCAACCTGGGCCTGGAACTGGTGCATACCCTGGCGGAACAACTCGATGGCGAGGTGCGTATGACGCCGGCCCCGGGGGCATCGTATTTGCTTACTTTTGAGCGTACCAAGCACTGAACAACATGGCGCAGACCAACGTGCTCGTAGTGGAGGACGAGAGCATCGTGAGCAAGGACATCCAGAACAGCCTCAAGAAGCTGGGCTACAACGTGGTGGGCGCGGCCAGCACGGGCGAGGCCGCCGTGCGTTTGGCGCAGGAGCACCTGCCGGACATCATCCTGATGGACATCATGCTCAAGGGCGAGATGAACGGGATCGAGGCCGCCGACGCCATCCGCCGGGAGACCAACGTGCCGGTGATCTTCCTCACCGCGTACGCCGATGAGAGCACCCTGGCCAAGGCCA
>JAVFAQ010000169.1:0-6951 GCA_034002325.1 Flavobacteriales bacterium
GTGCGGCACTAGCACGCCGCGCCGCACCGCCGCATGGCCCGCCGCCGCGCCCCCTATCTTGCCCGCGTTCCATTTACCGGGTGGTGAGATGAGGAGATACAGGGGGTGGGCGCTGGCCCTTTGCCTGGCACCGGCGGTGCTGGTGGCGCGGTGATATCACTTCCCGTCACCGCCGCCCAGTGCGAACCGGATCGGCAGCACCATCTCGGACGCCACCGGCACGCCCTCCTTGATCGCCGGCTCCCATCGGGGCATGGACCGCACCACACGCTCCGCCTCGGCGGCCAGCACCGGGTCCGGGCTGCGCTTGGCGGCCACATCGGTCACCCGGCCATCGGCGGCCACGATGAAGCCGACGTACACCGTGCCCTCGACCCGCTGTCCCTCGGCCTCCACGGGGTACTTGATATGGTCCGCGAGGTACTTGAACAAGGCAGCCTGGCCGCCCGGGAAAACAGGATCGCCATCGGCCTGGGCCACCGGGGATGCCACCGGCGCGGTGTTCCACGCGGTGAGCGACAGGCCCACCACCAGCAGCGGCAAGATCAACAGGTATTTGAAGCCCGCCCTTTTCGTGGAATGTCCTTTCTGCAGCATGATCAACCGGTGTTTGATGTTGGAGGAGCGGAAGAAGTGGACCAGGGGAAGGCGAGGCACGCCCAGCGCCCGGGCCACGATGATCTCTTCATAGTGGGGCACATACTGGCGCGCCACAGCATCGGCGGCGTACTCATGCACCCGCTTCAACTCGCGGAAGGCCCAGCTCCACAGCGGGTTGTACCAGTGAAGGGCGGCCACCAGCCGGAAGAACAGCAGGTCGATGCCGTGCCGCTGCCGCACATGCGTTGTTTCATGGGCGAGCACGGCCGCATGTTCAGCGGCATGCAGGCCACCGGGCATGGCCACACGCCCCATGAAAGCCATCGGGCCTGATGGGGCCGCACTCCGGAGCGCCATGCGGCCCCGCAGAAGGTCGACCACCGTCCACGACAGATGAACGATCACGCCGCACACGTAGACCAGCGGCCACAACACGCCCCGGTCCGGCCCGGTGGCCGCATGCGCCGGTGTGCCCGCGTACATGAACACCGGCAGCTCCACCCGCACAGGCGGCAAGACGCCCACCGCCACGGAAGCCAGGGGCAGCAAGGAGGCGAGCAACACCGTGCCGAGCAGGTAGGTCCTGTTGGCGGTGAAGAACGTCTCCCGCCGCAGCAGGGCCACGTAAAAGAACACCAACAGGCCGAACACCAGTTCGCTCTTCAGCAGGTAGGTGAGCAGTTCCATGCGTCAGCGTTGTTTGCGTTGCTCGATCAGCTTCAACAGCCCGTCCAGCTCATCCGCGCTCAGGTCCTCCCGTTCCACGAAGTGGGAGACCAGGCTGCCCGCCGAACCACCGAAGTAGTCGCGCACCACCTGCGTCAACGTCCGCTCGCGGTACTGCTCCCGCGATACCAATGGATGGTAGCGATGCGACCGGCCGAAGACCTCATGCCCCACGAAACCCTTCTGCTCCAGGATCCGCACGATGGTGCTGATGGTGGTGTAGGCCGGTGGTGCGGTGCCGCGTTTCGGCCGGGGCAGGGCTTCCATGATGTCCTTCACGAAGCCCTGGCCCACTTTCCAGAGGGCCTGCATCACTTGTTCTTCCGCACGGGTGAGCCGTTCCATGCCACAAGTATAACTATATTCTTAGTCATACGACTAAAAATTACGTTGCATGGGCGGCCGTCCGCTGGATGTCGCCTTGCCGGCCCGGTCCGGCCGCGCCCTTACCGCACCACCACGGTCACGCGCCGCAGACCTTCGGCCGGCACGTAGGTACACGGCGGACGATCCCGGGTGCGCCCTCGCGCCGAAAGTCCCACCTTCGCCGCGCATCCATTCCCCGCCACGCATGCCCCGCAACCTGTCCCGCCCAAGCGGGATCATCTACCACCTGGCCACTTGCAGCACCTGCCAGCGCATCCTCAAGGAGATCCCGAACCTCAAGCAGTTCACCCTGCGCGAGATCAAGAGCGAGCCGATCACCGCCAAGGAGCTCGATGCCATGAAGAAGCTCGCCGGCAGCTACGAGGCCCTGTTCAGCCGCCGCTCCATGAAGTACCGCCCCATGGGCCTGCACGAGCGCACCCTCACGGAGAAGGACTACCGCAAATACATCCTGCAGGAGTACAGCTTCCTGAAACGGCCCGTGATGGTGCTGGACGACCGCATCTTCATCGGCAACGCGAAGGGCGTGGTGCAGGGCATGGTGGAGGCGGCCAAGGCATTGCGTTGAAAAGCGCCGGGGCCTGAACGAGGGCGTTACCGGTAGCCTTGTGACAGGCACAGGTCGGTGGACCGCATTCCCCCCGCCCTACCTTGTCCCGCCCAACACCTCTCCCATGCGCACCATCCTCCCCGCCTTCCTGCTCCTGGCCGGCAGCGCCACCGCCCAGTGGGCCACCCCCGATGTGAACACCCGGGTGAGCGGCCCCGGCAACGTGGGCGCCGCCGTGCCCCTGGTGGCCCCCGGTCCCGATGGCAGCACGTACATCGCCTGGCACGAGGCCGCATCGGGCTACCGCCTGATGATGCAACGCCTGGACGCCGACGGCGTGGCCCTGTGGGACGAAGGCGGCATCGTGGTGAGCGACGCCCCCCAGAACTCCGCCCTGTTCCGCTCCGACATGAAGGGCGACCACGCCGGCAACACCATCGTGGCCTTCCAGGACGAGCGCAGCGGGCAGCTCGACATCGTGGCCTACCGCGTGGCCCCCGACGGCACCCTGCTCTGGGGCGACGGCCTCGCGCTGCCCACGCCCGGCACCACCGGCCTGGCACCGGTGATCGGCGTGCTGGCCGATGACCGCGTGGTGATCGCCTGGAACACCGGCAGCAGCCCCGCCACCGTGGCCTACCGCATCCTGCCCGCCACCGGCATGCCCGCCGCGGAAGACCCCGTGGAGATCGGCGGCAGCGGCATCCATGGCCGGCCCAAGGTGGTGCCCACGGCCGATGGCGGCTTCTGGCTCCAGTACGTGCACCAACCGGGCAACTTCCTCAGCCCCGGCACCATGCACGCCGTGCGCTTCAATGTCGATGGGGAAGAACTCCTCACCACCGTCGTGTCCACCGCCACCATCACCGGCTTCTACTTCCCCGAACCGGTGGGCGACGGGAGTGATGGTTTCTACGTGGCCTTCAACACGGGCAACGCGGCCAACCCGAGCATGACCGACGTGGTGGTGCAGCGGGTGCGCGCCGACGGCACCACGTGGAGCGCCACCGGCACGCCCGTGGAGAACGGCGCCGCCACCAACCGTTACGCCAACAACACCGCCCCGGCGCTGATCGACGACGATGCCGGCCTGATGATCGCGTACAGCCGCAAGAACGGCGCACAGTCCGAGGGCGGCGTACACGTGCAGCGCTTCGACACCGCCGGCACCGCCCTGCTGGGCCCCGACGGCGCCGAGGTCATCGCCATGTCCAACGCCCTGCCCGAACCCTTCGGCACCGTCGCCACGCCGGCGGGGGCCGTGTTCGGCTGCACCATGGGCGGCTTCGGCACCACCACGGCCGGCGCTTACCACGTGGGCCTTGACGGGGCCATGGAGCTGCCCGCCCCGGTGCCCCTGGCCGCCACGCCGAGCGGCATCGACGATGCGGCCATCACCCCCTTCCATGCCGGGCAGGCAGTGGCCGTGTGGCAGGACGACCGCCACGGCGGCAGCGTCCTGGCCCAGCCCGTGCAACTCGACTTCGGTGTGGGCGTGGCCGACCATGGCGGCCCGGCGGTGACACTGCTGCACGGCCCCGAGGCGGTGCTGCACTTCGGCCAGGCCACCCACGGCCCCGTACACATCGCCCTGCTGGGCGCCGATGGCCGCTTGCTGCATGAACGGCAACTGCCGCCCCAAGGCGCGGGCGCCCGTGTACCCCTGCACATGCCCGCGCAGGCGCGGGGCGTGCTGCTGGTGCGGATCACCGACATTCCGCCGCACGGCGGAACCAACAGCACCGTGCTCCGCACCGTGCATTGAGGATCACCGGCCCTTCCGGCCCAGCGCCTCCATACCACCGCAGGGTATGTCGCTGCCTGCGAGGCTATGGCGAAGCGATATGCGGGGGACGTCCATGCCGTGATCACCACGCCAGTTTCCCTCTTACTGCCCACGTGAACACCATCACGCCGAAAAAATCTTCCGACATGTATTCGGCATCCGTCCGGGCATCACTATGTTGGCACGGCGTTGTTGACGGGAAGCACGTCAACAGGTACTTCGATCATCCGCCCATGAAAGCGATAGACCTTTTTGCCGGTGCCGGGGGCCTGAGCCTCGGGCTGGAGAACGCCGGTTGGGACGTGGTGGCTGCTGTTGAAGTGGACCGCTATGCGGCCGCCACGCACCACACCAACTTTCCCAAGACCCAGGGCATAAGGAGCGACGTGCGCGACGTGGACTGGTCGAGATACAGGGGTGTCGACCTTGTTGCCGGAGGCCCGCCCTGCCAGCCGTTCTCGGTGAGCGGCAAGCAGCTCGGGCAGGAGGACCACCGGGACATGGTGCCGGAGTTCGTGCGCATCGTATCCGAGGTGCGGCCGCAGGCGTTCATCATGGAGAACGTGAAGGGCCTGGCATCGATCAAGTTCAAGCCCTACCTGGACAAGGCGATCGAAGACCTGAAGGCTCTTGGATACTACGTGAGCCACACCGTGCTCAACGCTGCGGACCACGGCGTCCCGCAATTCCGGGAGCGCTTGTTCGTCGTGGGCATGCGCGATGGTGAGTTCAAGTTCCCGAAGCCCACGCACGGGCCCGGACGCAGGAACCCATGGGTGACGGTCGCCGATGCGATCAACAATGCGCCTTACGACACGCCGAACGTGGCCAAGGTGGTGTACTGCAAGAACCCGATCCTGCGGAAGAGCCCCAACGCGGGCATGCTCGTGAACGGCAAGGGAAGGCCGCTGAACATGGACCTGCCGAGCCTGACCATACCGGCCAGCGCCGGTGGCAATCGGACGCACATCATCGACAAGGAGAATGTGCTGCTGAAGTACCACGCCTCGTTGATGAAAGGCGGGAAGTCCCGGACCGGCTTGGTGCCGGGTTGCCGAAGGCTCACCTTGCGCGAGTGCGCCCGCATCCAAGGTTTTCCGGATAGCTTTGACTTCGTTGGGCCGAAGAGCAAGCAGTATTCCCAAGTCGGGAACGCTGTTCCTCCCCTTTTGGCCGAAGCCGTATGCCGAAGCGTAAGAAAGCAGGTGGAGAAGCAGGTGCTTCAAGTGGCATAGCCACGGGGAGGGACTTTGAGGGGCCGCGCTCGATACTGGATACGCTTTGGGCGGAGGTCCAGACGTTGGCTGCTGGGAAGCTCCGCGTACCGAAGGAGTTGAACGAGCGGCTGGAGAAGGTCTTTCGATCCAAGACGAAGACATACCAGTACGCCGTCGTAACACAGTTGCTCGCCAAGCTGGCCGATCCAACGAAGGACGCTCGTTGCATCCAGAAGTTGGAAGGCGACTCCGATCCTTCACGCTTCGATGCGCGATCGCTGTGCAGCAAGGTGGTGGTACCGTGGGAGCGCGAGATCGGCTCACCCTTGGGCCTGAAGGATGATCCGTACGTGAACAATCCCATGCGGGTGCCGGACTTCGCCATGGCCTATCAGCACAAGCAGAAGGACAAGGGCACATGGGCGGAGCTGGTCGGGCTTTTCGAGCATGTGCAGGCCCATCCCTCATCCGTGCGTTCGCTGTTGCTTCAAGCTCTTTTGAGGATCCGCACGCTGCGCGAAGAGCAAACGGTCAGGTTCCCGACACCGCAACGGGCTTCATTGCCGGACACATTGTCCGTGACCCATGCGTTCCTGAAGACCAAGTCGGGAGGCGCGCGGTTGCAGGTCGTCGGTTTCGCGGTGTTCGACGCGATGCGCAAGGCATGGGGGATCTTCGACGAGGTAGTCACATCGTCCGTCAACGCGGCCGACAGCTCTTCAGGCAAGCCTGCGGACATCGTATGCCGCCGCGCCGGTGAAGTGGTGATGGCCTGCGAAGTGAAGGACCGCGACCTGAACATCGAGATGCTTCACGGTACGATCACGAACGCCCGCTTGGACAAGGTGGGTGAGCTGTTCGCCTTGGTCCGGGGCAAGGATGCATCGCACGAGAAGGAAATGACAGCACGGATCGACCGGGAGTTCAAGCACGGGATGAACGTCTACCTGCTGGAATGCGATGCGTTCCTTGCCCTGGTGCTCGCGTTGATCGGTGAAGCGGGAAGGCAGCACTACCTCAAGTCCATCGAAGAGGGCATGCTGATGATGAACCTGCCGTTCGAGCCGAAAAGGGACTGGGCGAAGTTGTTGGAGGAGATATAGGCCGCACCGCCCACCGAAGATCACCGGCCCTTCCGGCCCAGCGCCTCCACCACGTCGTTCCGCCTTCGGTGGCTCACCGGCACCTCCTGTCCGTTGGCCAGCACCAGGGTGCCGCCGTCGCGGTGCAGGTACATGCGCAGCAGGGCGATCCGATGGAATACCAAATGCTTCACCGCCCAAATGTCGGTGGCCGGACGACATGCCCACGTGCGAACGATCGGGCGGGCGCTGCGGGCGATCCGGCGCCGGGCGGCAGCGCACGATGATCAGCCGGCGACCTGCCCCACGGCGGGCTGCGGCCGATGGGCGCCGTCGGGACCCAGGCCCTCGCCCCAGGTGGCGCGGCGCCCCCGGCCCAGCTCGCGCCAGCCGAAGAACAGCACCAGCAGCACCGCGGCGGTGGCGTTGGCCCACACGAAGGCGGTGACGTAGGCGGCGTCCATGCCGTTCAGCCCGGGCAGCACCGGCAGGACGAAGAAAGCGCTGTTGCTCACGATCTGCATGATCAGCAGGACCACGCCGCTGCGGGTCATGTTGTAGGCCCAGCCCAGCAGGATGGTGAGGGCCACCATGCTGATCATG
>JAVFAQ010000170.1:0-6911 GCA_034002325.1 Flavobacteriales bacterium
CGATATGGCCCTGCGCCAGGCCGGCCTCCCCGCCATGGGCATGCGCGCGTACGCCACGCTGCGCGCCCGCCTGCTGCGCGAAGAGCAGCTCCATTTCGAGGCCCGGCCCACCACGGGCCCGTTGATCGCCTCACCGGCCGAGGCACACCTGGCCGCACGGCGCATCACCATCGTGCTGGGCGCCCGCGAGGGCCTGCTGCCCCCGGCCGAGGCCCCCCAGAGCTGGGTCCCCTTCGAGGTGCGCCGGCACCATGGCCTGCCCATGGCCCATGACATCGCCGCCATCACCGCCTACCGCATGGCCCAGCTCCTGGGGCAAAGCGAGCACATGCACCTGGTCCATGCCAACGCGGTGAACGGCGGCGGGCCCACCCGCTACCTGGCCCAGTGGGCGCATGAGCTGGCGGGCCACGGCGCCACCACGCTGCACCACGACGTGCGCACCGCCCCCCTGCCGGCCAGACCGGTGGCGCAGGTGGCCGTGGCCAAGGCCGGCGAGGCGGCCCGCCTGCTGGAGGACCGCATCAGCCGCGGCCTCTCGCCCACCGTCCTGGGGGACTGGCTGCAATGCCCGCTGGGGATGTTCCACACCCACGTGCTGGGCCTGCGCGAGCGAGCGGCCGCCGATGGCCGCTTGGGCAGCGATGTGCTGGGCAGCGAGGTGCATGCCGTCATGGAGGCCACCTATTCCCCATGGACGGGCCGCCGGTTGCAACCGGAAGAACTGCGGCAGGCGGCCGCTGATGTCCGCCTTCGGCTGATGGACGGCGCGCGCCGCCAGTGGCCCGCCGCCGTGGTGGAGCGCGGGCACCATCGCTTGAGGCTGGAAATGGCCGCCCGGGCCATGGAGCGGTACCTGCTGGCCGAGGCCGAACGCTGCGCCCGACAGGCCACCGTGCCGCTGCTGGTGGAGGACAAGGTGCGGGCCGTGCTGCCCAACGGCGTGGCCCTGTATGGCCAGGTGGACCGCGTGGAAGAGCGCGATGGTGTGCCCTGCGTCCTGGACCTGAAGACCGGCGCGGCCTCGGCGGACCAACTGCGGCTCGATGGCCTGGGCCGCGAGCACCTCACCGCCAACAAGCGCTTCGCGTTGCAACTGCTCGTGTACGCCTGGGCCTACCTGGAACAGCATCCGGGAACCCCGTTGGTGCGGGCCGCGATCGTGCCCCTGCGCGAGGCCGATACCGGTGCCGGGCGGCCATTGATGCTGGAGGGCAGCCCCGATATCCACCGGGACCGGCTGCCGGCGATCGCCGAGCTGCTGACCGGGCTGGTGGAGGAGATGCGCGACCCCGCGACCCCGTTCATGCACGACCCGCGCAGCCCGTACTGCACCACCTGCGTGGAGGCCGATTGAAGACGATCGGCCCGGAACGGGGAAAGGGGGCGCAAACCCCCTTTCCAATATGCCTTTCCCGTGGTGATCAGTTCACCACCACCCGGTGCGTGCTGATGTCCTCGCCACGGACGAGCTTCAGGATGTAGACCCCGGCGCTCACCCGGCCCAGGTCCATGTCGCGCAGGTACGGACCCGCCAGGTCGCCCGCGCTGTGCGTGTACACCGTGCGGCCCTGGGGGTCGAACACCTCGATGGTGGTGGCCACCGGGTTCTCATTGGTGAACCGCAGGGCGAAGCGGCCGTTGTTGGGGTTGGGCTGCACCTGCACATCGGCCTCGGCCGCGGTGGCCAGGCCCTTGTAGATGAGGCCCGTGCGGTCCTGCCCGCCGAGCGAGGCGTAGAAGTCGCCATTGTTCTTCGGCTCACCGGTCCAGCTATCGTTCACCAGTTCAAAATCGGCACGCCCCTGCACCGGGATGGTGGCGATCACATATTCCTGGCCGGGTTCCCAGGCCGCGTCCACGCTGGCCATGGGGTTCATGCCGAAGCCGGCGTACACCTGGTATTGCACATTGCTCTTGGTGTGGTTGCCGCCGGAAGGGGCCACGGCCATGTACTGGGCCACCAGCGGATCTTGCTGGGGCGCACCGAGGGTGGCGCCGGAGGAGCGGTCCCAGCGGATGGTGAACACCACGGCGGAGAAGATGCCGCTGAAGCCCTGTTCGGGGCGAACGGTCACATCGAGCTGGCCGTCGCGCTGGTACAGGCCGATGTCCACCCGGTCCTGGGCGATCGTGGTGAGGCCCATGGCGGCCAGGGCCACGGCGCTGATGGCGGAACGAAGGGAGAAGTGGTGCATGGTGGTGGGGATGGTTCGTGTCCGGAGGCCGGCTTTGCAGGCCGAAAGATACGCCGCGCACCGGCCCTCCGCAAGGTGTCCTTGTCCCTAAGCGCATGGGGACCAAGGGTATGGAACCGACCAGGGGCCCCGTTCGGGACCCCTGGCCGGAAACCTGCAAGGAAAAATGGAACCAGTCCAAAGACCGTTTGGAAGACCGGCCTTTGTACACCATAGACGGCGAAGTGGCCGCATGGTTGCCAGTCGGTCGAAAATAAATTTCAGGGGGTGAACTTGTACCCCACCCCCCGGATGGCATGGAAGTGTTGCGGGGCGCGGGGTTCCGGCTCGAAGTACTTGCGGAAGGCCACGATGAAATTATCCACCGTGCGGGTGGTGGGGAACACGTTGTAGCCCCAAACCTTCTGCAGGATCTCCTCGCGGCTCACCACCTGGCCCGCATGTTCCACCAGCAGCCGCAGCAGCGTGGCCTCCCGCTGGCTGAGGGTGCGCCGCAGCCCGCGCTGGCCCACGATCTCGTAGCTCCCGAAGTCCACGTGGTTGCCGCCGAAGGCGAACGTGGCCGGCAGGGGCCTGGCCGGTCCCTCGGCGGTGCGCCGCAGCAGCTTCGATACCCGCAGCAGCAGTTCCTCCAGCTCGAACGGCTTGCCCAGGTGGTCATCGCCCGCGCGCAGGCTCCGCACCCGGTCCGCCGGGGTGTTGCGCGCGGTGAGGAACAGCACCGGGGTGGCATCGCCTTCCAGCCGCACGGTCTCCACCACGCTCACCCCGTCGATCCCCGGCAGCATCACGTCCATCACCACCAGGTCGAACCGGGCCCCGCGCAGGCGCTCCAGGGCATCGGGGCCGGTGGACGCGGCCGTGACCTCGTACCCCTCGAGCTCGAAGTTCAGCTTCAAGGTGATGCGCAGGGCCTCCTCGTCCTCCACGAGCAGGACCCGGGGCTTGTTCTTGCCGGCTTCCACCGTGCAAATATGCGGGTTTACCTTTGGCCGCATGTCCTTCACGAGCGCCCAAGCCGAAATAGCCAATACCCTGACGCCCAATACATTGGCGGGCCATCTGGGGATCCGCTTCCATGTGGACGACCAGGGCCGGATGTGCGCCACCATGCCCTTGGACGCCCGCACCCACCAGCCCATGGGCCTGCTGCACGGCGGGGCCACGGCGGCGCTGGCCGAGACCGTGGGCAGCATGGCCTCCGCGCTGCTGATCGACCTGGACCGCCACGCCGTGGTGGGCATCGAAGTGAGCGCCAACCACCTGAAAGGCGTGCGGAGCGGAACGGTGACGGCCACCGGCGAGCTGGTCCATCACGGGCGCACCACCCATGTGTGGGACATCCGCGTGCGCGATGAGCAGGGCGGGCTGGTGGCGATCTGCCGCCTGGTGAACATGGTGATCGACCGCCGCTGAACATGACGGGCACGCAGGCCGTCCTGGACCATTGCCTGCGCCACGGGCTCACGTTCGTCGCGTTCCATTCACGGGGCCGCACACATCTATGGGTGCAGCAGGTCCCGGACCTGGCCCGGGTGGGTCCGGCCGAGTTGGCCGAGGACCAGGATGTGTTCGTGATCGCTCCGTTCCATTCAGCGGACGGCATGGTCCATGTCCTTCGCCCGGACCGCCATCTGGTGCTGAACGCGGAGACGGCGACCGCCGCCTTGGAAGGGTGCATGGGGCGTACCGGCCCGGCCCCGGTGCCACCGGTCGAGTGGACGGCGGACGGTCATGCAGCGGCCATCACGGCCGCGCAGGCACTGATGGCCACCCAGGAACTTCGCAAGGTGGTGCTCTCCCGGGCCATGCACGTGCCCTTTCCCCTGCATGGCGCTCCCGCCCTTTTCTGCGAGGCGCTCACCACCCGTCCCGGTGCGTTCGTTTGCCTGTTGAACAGTCCCCGGCATGGCACATGGCTCGGGGCATCGCCGGAGCGCTTGTTGACGGGCGACCGGAACGCGGTGCTGATCGATTCGCTGGCCGGTACCATGCCCGCCGCCGAGGCCCCCGCCAATGCACTGCAATGGGGTGCGAAGGAACGCGATGAGCAGGAGCTCGTGACCCGCACCATCACCCGCACATTGAACGAATTGGGCGTGGGCCGGGTGCTGCAATTGCCGACCCAAGTGAAGCGGGCCTGCAGTGTGGCCCATCTATACACGGCCATCACCGGGCAACTGGGGGCGGTCGCGTTGCACCAGGTGATGCGTGCCCTGCACCCCACACCGGCGGTATGCGGTACGCCCACCCGTGCCGCCGCGGCCTTCATCGCCGCCCACGAGCCGCACGACCGGGAGCTGTACACCGGCTATTGGGGGCCTTGGAACTTCAACGGCCTCACCCAACTGTTCGTGAACCTGCGCTGCATGCGGCTCTTTCCGGATGAAGCATGCCTGTACGTGGGCGGCGGCATCACGGCCGGCAGCGACCCCGCGGCCGAATGGGCCGAGACCGGACACAAGGCGCGCACCTGGCTGGAACCCATCGAAGCCGTACGCGGCCGGATAACTTCGCCGCCCCGATGAGCACCAGCGACCACCATTCCGCCGCCGCGCTCGCCCGCCTCTGTGCCGCCAAGGGCGTCCGGCACGCGGTGATCAGCCCGGGCTCACGCAATGCGCCGTTGGTGATCGCCTTCACCGCCCAGGACGGGATCACCTGCCACCAGGTGATCGACGAACGCAGCGCCGCCTTCTTCGCCCTGGGCATGGCCCAGCAGCTGCACGCGCCCGTGGCGTTGATATGCACCAGCGGCAGCGCGGTGCTCAACTACGCCCCCGCCGTGGCCGAGGCGTTCTACCAGCGCGTGCCCCTGCTGGTGATCACAGCCGACCGACCCGCCGAATGGACGGACCAGGGCGAGGGCCAGGCCATCCGCCAGGAGAACGTGCTGGGCCCGCATGTGAGGCAAAGCGTGCAGCTGCCCCGCGACGCGCACGATGAACTGGCACGATGGCACTGCGACCGCCTGGTCAACGTGGCGATCGATGCCACCCTGCTTCCCGTGCCCGGCCCGGTGCAGGTGAACGTGCCGTTCAACGAGCCCCTGTACGGACAGGCTCCCGGCCAGGCCGACAGAGGCTCGCGGACCATCGCCCAGGTGCTCACCGGATCCTTCATCCTGCCGGAACACGCCCGTTGGCTGGTGCAGCAATTGTCCACCGCCCGGAAGGTGCTGGTGCTCGCCGGGCAGGGCGTGTGGAGCCGCGAACTGCGGGGCCAGCTCAAGCAGCTCGCCGCATTGCCCCAAGTGGCGGTGCTCACCGAGGCCACCGCCAACCTGGACGACAACGCCTTCATCACCTGCATCGACCGCGTGATCGAAGGGATCGACGACAGCAACGAGAAAGACCTGCGGCCCGAGCTGCTGATCACCTTCGGGGGCGCCGTGGTGAGCAAGCGCATCAAGGGCCTGCTGCGCAAGTGGCAGCCCGCGCATCACTGGAACGTGGACGTGGGCCAACGGCACTTCGACACGTACCGGAGCCTCACGCACGACATCGCCACGGACCCGGAGATCTTCTTCGCGCAGGTGGCCGCATCGGTGCGCCCCGCCGAGGAGACGTTCTACGCCGAGGCCTGGCGCATGGTGGACCGCCGCACCACCGAGCGGCATCACCGCTCGCTGGCCTCCGCGCCCTGGTGCGACCTCACGGTGTTCCAGGAAGTGCTGGGCCGCATACCCCCGGGCACCGACGTGCAGCTGGGCAACAGCACGGTGGTGCGCTACGCGCAATTGTTCGAGCGGCCGCACGGGCACCGCTTCTTCGGCAACCGCGGCACCAGCGGGATCGACGGCTGCGTGAGCACCGCCGTGGGCGCCGCATGGGCATCGCAGCGCCCCACCACGTTGATCACGGGCGAGACCGCCTTCCTGTACGACAGCAACGCGTTCTGGAACAAGCACCTTTCCCCGCTGTTGAAGGTGATCGTGATCGACAACGGCGGCGGCAACATCTTCCGGTTCATCGAGGGGCCCGACCGCGACCCCGCATTGCTCAAGTGGTTCGAGGCGCCGCACGGCCGCGATCCCATGGCCCTGGTGAAGAGCTTCGGGCTGCCCGCCCACGAGGCCACGGACATGGCCGGTTTAAGGACCGGAATGGATCGGCTCCATGCGGAACACGACCAGCCCGCCGTGCTGGTGGTGCGCACGCCCGCGGAAGTGGGCCCGAAGGTGCTGCGCGACTATTTCAAGGGGCTGCGCGGTTGACACCGGTCATGAAACACTGGCTCCACGCCTTCCGCCTGCGCACCCTGCCTTTGGCCGCGAGCAGCATCATCGTGGGAAGTGCGCTGGCCCTGCTCGCCGAGCGCGTCAACTACAATGGCGCCCCGCAGTTCCGGACCGCGGTGCTGGTGCTGGCCCTGCTCACCGCCGTGCTGCTGCAGGTCCTGAGCAACCTGGCCAACGACCTGGGCGACCATCAGCACGGCACCGACAACGCCGGTCGTGTGGGCCCCCAACGTGCGGTGCAAAGTGGCGCGATCGCTCCGGCGCAGATGAAGCGCGCCATACTGATCTGCGGTCTGCTTGCATTGGTCAGCGGCTGCGCTTTGATCGTCGTGGCATTGGGCTTTTCGCTCACCACGCTGGCCTTCCTGCTGGTGGGCCTGCTGGCGATCGGCGCGGCGGTGAAGTACACCTTCGGGAGCAACCCGTACGGCTACGCGGGCCTGGGCGATGTGAGCGTGTTCCTGTTCTTCGGC
>JAVFAQ010000171.1:0-6851 GCA_034002325.1 Flavobacteriales bacterium
TGGTCGAACGCCCGCGTGCGCTTGTAGCTCATGCCCCGCATGCGGTGCATCCAGAATGCCAGCAACGTATGGTCCGCGTTGATCATCCGGCCCAGCGAGTCGGTCATGGCCAGGCAGCGGGCGTCATTGCTGTTGCGGTAGGCGGCGGCGGCCTCGGTGAGCAGGCCCAGCTCGCGCGTCCAGATGTCGGGCGCCTTGGCGAATTGTGCCGCCAGCGGGGCCAGGGCATCGGCCTCCCGGCTGTTCCAGGCGTCCATGAACAGGGCGTAGTTGTCGTTGCGAACGGGTTCCGTGGCGGTCGCCGGGCCGGGGGCCAGGGCGATGGCGAGCATGAGAAGGGCCTGCCGCATGCTCATTCCGCCTTGAGGTGGGGCGCGCGGGCCATCCGGTGCCGGGCCTGGGCCAGTCGCCGGTCCATGCGCCTGGCCATGGCATTGATGCGGCGCAGGTCCCGGTGGTGCGCGGTTAGCCAGCGGGGCGCCTTGGCCTTGTGGCGCGGACTGTCAGCCGGCCGGCAGAGTTCGGGCCGGACGGTACACAGGCCCCGATGGAACTCACCGATGGCCGCCACGGCAGCGGCCTGTTGCTGCCGGCCGGCCAACACTGCGGCCCACTGGTCCCGCAAGAGGTGCGGCACTTGGCCGGGGCCCACCGGCACCTCCCAGGCCACTTCGCTCACGGGCAGGCCCACGGGACCCGTCAGCAGACCCGACCGGGGCGGGCAATCCGTGCCGCAGTGGATGTCGCCGATGTGGCCCGGCGGCGGGACCGCACCGTTCCAGCAGCCATTGCCGTCGAGGTACGTGGCGATGCTGGCCTCCAGGGCCTCCCGGGCCGTTGGGGTGCCTGTTCCCCCGGTAGGCGGCGGGGCGACCGGCGTGCCGTGGGGCAGCAGGCCGAGCAGGGCCTTGCGACAGGCCAGCGCCGGGTAGTCGTTCATATCGTCCAACTGGCCGGTCCGGTGCGGCGCGGTAAGAGCGTCCGGCGGATAGACCGCCTCAAAGTACGCCTGCATCTGCTCCTGCACGCGGTCCACGGCCCGGATGTAGTCGCTCCCGGCGGGGAACATCGCGCGCATGCCCACTTCCACGGCCCAGGCATCGGCGTGGGCCTCGTTCCGGGTGCCGGAGGAGTCCCAAAGCACATGGCCCAGTTCATGGAGCACCAGGAAGGCGAGCAGTTCGCGGGCCATCGCCGGGTGGCGCACGGCGGTGGAAGGGACCATGATGTTCACCCAATCGGGTCCACTGTTGAGCCAGGAGAACCGGCCCCCGCAACCGCCTCCCCAACTGTTGTCGATGGTGCGCACGTACCGCACCGCCAGATGGGCGCGGAACCCGTCCAGCACGCCGAGCGGCGCCACTTGGTGGCAGATCATGTCCTCGAAGAGCCGGTCCGCCGGGCATTGGTATGCGCCGCCATCGCCCCGGTAGTACTTCACACTTTCGCACAGTCGCGGAGGTTCGGCGGACAGGGCATGGACCCGGCGCTCCCCGGTGGGGCCGGCATTGGAGCGCGCCAGGTACATGTCGAGCCTGGACCCGTTGGTGATGATGCGCGCTTGGCGCATGGCGGCCACGTCGGCCTGAAGGCATGAGCAGTAGCACGGCGCCCCGTCGGTGCTGCGGTACCAGACCCACCCATCGGTGGGGACCAGCTCCTCGCACAGCCACTGCGTATGGGTGGCCAGGGCGTTCGCACGGGGGCAGCGGGCCGCCGGCTGCCCGAGCGTCACCCCGCCCGGCAGCAGCACCGCCAAGATGCAGGGCGTCCACCGGGCGATCACCGGGCGGATGCTCATTTCGGGGTCTTCGGGCCGGGCTTGGCAGGGTCCTCCTCGGGGCCGGCAAGGGGCCGCGGTGGCGTATAGGGCACAATGACCGTGGTGATCACGTTGGCCGAGTACGGGCCGATGGGTTTATTGGACGCGACCTCCTCGGTCCCGCTTCCCGCCCCGCCGCCGTCGGCCACGGTGGGCCTGTCCTTCACATGTTCGTTGCCTGACGTCACCGCCGCGATCTCCACCTCGCGCGGGTAAAGCCCGGTGAATAGGATCCCGGTGTCCCAATGGTCCACACCCGCCTCTGCGCCGTTGGCGACCCGGTATGGGAGCGTGAACTCCTGGCCTTGGTTGCCCGAGGTGGCGACAAGGCGTCCATGCGCGTCACGTATGGGCGCGAAGCCTTCCGGGTGTTCCACGATGGCCACGTACTTCCTGCCGGTCGCTTGCGGGGTCAGCAGGGTCAATTTCCATTCAGTGATCGGCATGGTCGTTCGGATCGGTTCGTGATGGTCGGTCAGTCTATCACCCACCCGCGCTCCATCGCGTACTTCACCAGTCCGGTGGCGTTGCGGATGTCGAGCTTGTGCAGGATGTTCTTCCGGTGGGTCTCCACGGTCTGCGAGCTGATGAAGAGCTTGGCCGCGATGTCATGGGTGCTGAGCTCGGCGCAGATCATGCGCACGATCTCCTTCTCGCGCTTGGTGAGGGCATGGTAGCCCACCTCGCCCTCGCGGTCCTTGAAGCGGTCGGCCCGCCCCAGCGCTTGATGGACCTCCTGGCCCAGGTAGGTCTCGCCGGCGGCCACCGCGCGGATGGCCCGGGCGAGTTCTTCCTTCCCGGTGTTCTTCACCACATAGCCGGCGGCGCCCGCATCGAGCAGCTCGCGCACGAACTCCTTGTGGTCGTACATGCTCAGCACCAGCACCCGGCTCTCCTTGCAGCACTTCAGCAGGGCCCGGGTGGCCTCGATCCCGTCCATCTCGGGCATGCTGATGTCCATGAGCACCACGTCCGGCCGCAGCTCGCGGGCGAGCGCCACGGCTTGCTGGCCATCGGAGGCACGCGCTACCACGTGGAAGCCCGCCATGTTCCCCAACAGGGATTCCAGCCCGTCCAATATGATGGATTGGTCATCGACCAACAAGATCCGGATGGCGCTCATATCCGACAAAAATGGCGGGCGTGCGCCGGTAATGCAATACCCGGTGCCGGGTATTTTCACATTTCCGATAAAGCCCCTTGCACCACCAACGTGGGGTTGGTGGGCGGGGCCGGTGAACACCGCCCCGTTGGCCGGCCCGTGTCCGCGGCATGGGCGAGAGGGTAGTTTTGCGCCCCGATGCGCCTCCTCACCTTGCTCCCGCACCTGCTATTGGCCGCGCTCACGGCCGCCCAGTCCGGCGCCACCATCAGCGGCCATGTGCGCGACGCCTCCAACGGCGAGGCCCTGATCGGCGCGAGCGTCTTCCTGGAAGGCACCACCCAGGGCGTGGCCACCAACGTCTACGGGTATTATGTGATCAACGTGGCGCCGGGCCGCCACACCGTGGTGATGCGCTTCATCGGGTATGAGGATTTCCGCCAGGAGGTGGAGGTGCGCGGCGACGTGAAGCTCGCCATCGATGCGCGGCCCAAGGCGGTGCTGGTGAAGGAGGTGGAGGTGACCGGCACGCGCACCGGCGGCGGGGTGGACGATACGCGCATGGGCACGGTCGACGTGGACGTGCAGCAGCTCAACACGCTGCCCGCGCTGCTGGGCGAGGTGGACATCCTGAAGACGATCCAGTACCTGCCGGGGGTGGCCAGCAACGGCGAGGGCAACAGCGGCTTCTATGTGCGCGGGGGCGGGCCGGACCAGAACCTGATCCTGCTGGACGAGGCCACGGTGTACAACGCCAGCCACCTGTTCGGCTTCTTCAGCGTGTTCAACGCCGATGCGGTGCAGCACATCGAGCTGATCAAGGGCGGCATGCCCGCGCGCTACGGTGGGCGTACCAGCAGCGTGCTGGACATCACCATGAAGGAGGGCCACGACAAGGGCTTCCACGGCCGCGGCGGCATCGGCCTGATCAGCAGCCGGCTCACCTTGGAAGGCCCCATCGTGAAGGACCGCGGCAGCTTCATCGTCAGCGGCCGCCGCACCTACATCGATGTGCTGGCCAAGCCCTTCATCAACCCGGAGAGCACCTTCGCCGAGAGCGGCTACTACTTCTACGACCTCAACGCCAAGGCCAACTACCGGCTCGGCGACAAGGACCGGGTGTTCCTCAGCGGGTACTTCGGCCGCGACGTGTTCGACCTGCGGGGCAACCAGCCGGGAAGCCCCAACTTCCGCATCCCCTGGGGCAACGCCACGGTGAGCGCGCGTTGGAACCACGTGTTCGGCCCCAAGCTGTTCATGAACACCACGGCGATCTACAGCGATTACAACTTCAGCTTCGCCGGCGGGCAGGACCAGTTCAAGTTCAGCCTCAGCAGCGGCATCCGCGACCTAGGGCTGAAGGTGGACCTGAGCCAGTACCCCTCGGCGCGGCACCGCCTGCGCTACGGCGCACAGTACACCTGGCACGTGTACACCCCCAGCACCGTGGAAGTGGAGAGCGCCGGCACGGAGTTCAACATCGATGAGCCGTCCACCTTGCGCGCCCATGAGGCGGCCGTGTACGTGGAGGACGAGTACGACTTCACCGACGCCCTGCGCGTGAACGCCGGTGTACGGATCGGCCATTTCGCCCACGTGGGGAGCCACCTGGAGTACCTGCTGGACGAGCGCGGCCGCAGTATCGGCACCCGTTCGTACGGGCCGGGCGAGACGGTGCGCAGCTATTCCGGCATCGAGCCGCGACTGTCCGCCCGCTACCGGATCGATGGTCGCAGCAGCGTCAAGGCCAGCTTCAACCGCAACCTGCAATATGTACACCTGGCCAGCTTCAGCAGCGTGGGCCTGCCCACCGACGTGTGGGTCCCCAGCGGGAAGAACGTGAAGCCGCAGGTGGGCGTGCAGTACGCGGCCGGCTATTTCCGCGAGCTGTGGGCGGGCCGATACGAGGGCAGCGTGGAAGTGTACTACAAGGACATGCTGAACCAGATCGAGTACGCCGAAGGCGCCAGCCCGCAGGACGGCGGCAACACCAACTACGATGCGCTGCTGGTGTTCGGCAAGGGCTGGAGCTACGGGGCCGAGTTCTTCCTGAAGCGCCGCTTGGGCCGTTTCACCGGGTGGGCCGGCTACACCTGGAGCCGCACCATGCGCCTGTTCCCCGACGTGAACGAAGGCCGGGAGTTCCCCAGCCGGTGGGACCGGCGCCACGACGGCAGCCTGGTGCTGAGCTATGAGCTCAACGACCGCTGGACCTTCGGCGGCACCTTCGTGTACAGCACCGGCCAGGCCACCACGTTGCCCGTGCAGCGCTATTGGATCGAAGGGCGCTTGGTGAGCCGCTTCAGCGAGCGCAACGGCTTCCGCATGGCGCCCTACCACCGCCTGGACCTGGCCGCCACCCTGAAGAACAAGCCCACGCGCACCATCACCGACAAGGCCACCGGAGAGACCACCACCGTGGAGCGCCGCTACCGCAGCAGCTGGACCCTCGCCGTCTACAACGTCTACGACCGCGCCAACCCCTACTTCTACTACTTCACCACCGAAGGCCACACCGGCAGCGGCGACCTGCGCGTGCTGGCCAAGCAGGTGTCGCTCTTCAGCATCCTGCCCTCCATCACCTGGAACTTCGAATTCTGAGCACCATGCGCACCACCATCGGGACATTGGCCGCGGCCGCACTGCTGCTCGCCGCGTGCGAGAAGGAGATCACCGTGGACCTGCCCGGGATGCCGCCGCAATTGGTGGTGGAGGGCACCATCGAACCCGGCCTGCCGCCGATCGTGATCCTCACCCGCACCCAGGGCTACTTCGAACCCACCAACGCTGCCGCCCTGGCCGCCATGTACGTGGGCAACGCGGCGATCACCGTGGACAACGGCGATGGCCCCCTGCCCCTGGACCCGATCTGCACCAGCGCACTCACCCCGGAGCAGCAGGCCCTCTTCAGTGAGCTCACCGGGCTGGACCCCGCCCTGCTCACCGCCGTGGACATCTGCGTGTACAGCACCACCAACACCGTGCTCTTCGGCGAGGTGGGCCGCACGTACGCGCTGCGCGTGGAGGCCGAAGGCCACGTGCTCACCGCCACCACCACCATTCCCCAGCCGGTGCCGCTGGACTCGGTGTGGTTCCGCCTGGCGCTCGAACGCCCCGGGGACGACTCCCTGGGCTACGCCTGGGCCCGCATCAGCGACCCCGACACCATGGGCAACCACTACCGCTGGATGGCGCGGCGCATCAACCACCGGCCCGACGGCACCGTGAAGGACCCCACCTTCATCTCCCCGCTGGGCCATACGTTCGAGGACAAGTACGTGAACGGGCTCACTTTCGAGATGGACTTCATCCGCGGGCGGCAGTTCTTCAGCGACCAGCCCGAGGACAACAACGAGGAGCAGGGCCACTTCAAGGTGGGCGACACCATCGCGGTGAAGTTCGTGAGCATCGGCTACGCCGAGCACGAGTTCTACACCAGCTACGATGAGAACGTGGGCAGCACGGGCGACATGTTCGGCACCCCGGTGAACGCGCGCTCCAACATCACCGGTGGGCTGGGCATCTGGGCCGGCTGGGGCGTGCATGCGGACACGATCGTGTGCCCGTAGGGGGCCTGCCATGGTGCGCCCCTGCTGCCGGCCCGCTGTACCCACGGCCGGGGCGGCCGTCCACGCCACGTGACCGGCATCACCTTCGGGCACGCTCCCCGGCGGTACCTTTGCGCCCGCAAATGAGCACCACCCCTGAACATGTGAAGTGCCTGATCATTGGATCGGGCCCCGCCGGATACTCCGCCGCCATCTACGCCGCCCGCGCCGACCTCAAGCCGGTGATGATCGAAGGCCCCCTGCCCGGCGGCCAGCTGACCCAGACCACCGAAGTGGACAACTACCCCGGCTATCCGCAGGGGCGCACCGGCCCCGACATGATGAACGACCTGCGCGAGCAGGCCCTGCGCTTCGAGAC
>JAVFAQ010000172.1:0-6850 GCA_034002325.1 Flavobacteriales bacterium
GCTCACCTTGTAGGTGGCGTTCACGCGGTAGTTGGTCTGCTCCATGTCCACCACGGGGCGTACGGCCTCCACGGCCTCGGCGGTGTTGCGCGGGCGTACGCGGTGGCGCACGCGGGCATAGAGCTCGGTGCCGCGCTGGGGGCGCCAGTTCACCTGCATCAGCCAGTCGGTGCCGGTGCTGGGGGCGTCCACCTGGTAGCGCAGCCATTGGTGGCGCCAGCGGTCCATGAAGGCGTTGATGGTCCAGCGGCGGTCGGGGCGCACCTCGATGCCGGTGAACAGCCCGCGTTGGTTCCACGGGTTGATGCCCTCGCCGAAGGCCACGCTGTAGAGGTTCTGGAAGTCGCGGCCGTAGTCGCGGTACACCATGCTCATGCTCACGCGCTTGTCCAGGGCCACCAGCAGGCCGCTGTTCCACGCGGTGCCGCCGTTGGCGCTGCGGGCGGCCTCGCCGAAGAAGGTGAGGTTGCGGTACAGCGCGTTCCAATCGGCCCCCACTGTGGTGTTGCGCCGCCCCTGGAACTCGAATTGGCTGTACTCGCGCAGGTTGCGGGCCAGCTCCCCGCCGAACTCCACGTGCGCCGCGGTGGCCCCGATGCTGAAGGCCGACCGCACGTAGCGCACGTGCCCGCCCATGATCCGCTCGTCCACCGATCGTTTGCGGTCCACCTCGCGCTGCGTGCGGTGGAAACCGTCCTCCTGGAAACTGCTGAAGACCACTTCGGGCTCGGGGGCGTCGATGGTGTCCGAGCCGGCGGGCACCGAGGTGATGTTGGCGTCCAGCCCCTTCTGCGAGTAGAAGGCGGTGGCCTGCACGTGGTCCGTCACTTCGTAGGTGATGGCCGCGCCGCGCATGAACAGGTTCTCGTTCACGCTGGTGTAGGGCATCAGGCCCACGGCGTTGCGCTTCACGTTCATGGTGAAGCTGCTCTTCCCGCCGAAGCCCAGGCCGTTCCAGAACACCAGCCCCTGGCCGAACTGCGCCTGGTAATCGCCCACGGCCACGGCCTTCAGCCGGCCGATGTCGCGCAGGAAGAAGTGGGCGCTGTAATAGTCGAAGCCCTGCGGCCGGCTTCCGCGGAAGAACTCCTCGCCCTCGTCCTTCTCCATGGTCACGCCCAGGCTGATGTTCTGCCGGTAGCGGAAACGGTAGCGCGCGTACAGCTTGTAGGGGCTGCCCAAGTACACGCGGTTGTTGGCGCGCAGGCTGTCGGTCACTGCGGGGTCGTCCATGTCCGGCAGCGGGTCGCCATTGGGGAAGTAGTAGGCCTTGCCGAAGGGCGCCGGGCGGTCCATGAAGCCGCGGCGTTGCTCGATGTTGAGGATGCTGCGCACGGTGGTCTCGTGTGTGGCGCGCTGCCAGATGGTCTTGAGCGATGCGGTGCTGCGCACGGCGTTCTCCTTCACGGTGACGAATGGCCGCACCATCTCGATCGTGCGCAGGTCCCAGCCGGCGATGGTCTGCAGCTCGTAGATGGATTGGAGCTTGCCGTTGCGGCGGATGTGGGCCAGCAGGGCGCTCACCTGCACATCGGTGAGCAGCAGCAGCTGGTTGAGCTCGCCCGGGTCGGCGTGGTTCAGGTCGATCGGGTCCAGGTAGCGGTCGGTGAGCACGTCGAAGAGGTTGGTGAGGTCCAGGTCGGCGTCCTCGCCCAGCATCTCCATCACGTCCTCGATGCGCTGCTCGATCAGGTCGCGCGGCACGCCGTCCACCTGTGCCTGCACGTGCAGCGCGGCCATCAGGGCACCGATGGCGATGGCCTTCCTCACGGGAACCGGTAGTTGAGGGTGATCATGGGCGTGGGGCCCAGGTGGGAGCGCACCACCATGGCCAGGTCGATGTCCACCCGCTCCAGGCGCAGGCCGGCGCCGAAGTGCGAGCCCACGGGCGCGGTGCTGATACCGGCGCGCAGGAAGAGCACGCTGGCCGGCCGGTACTCCACGCCCACGCGCACACGCTCATCGTGGTCCAGGTCCTTCTCGGCCTCCACGGTCATCAGCAGGCGGTCGCTGAAGGTGTACCCCAGGCCGGCGCGCAGCAGGGTGGGCAGGCGCTCGTCCACCATCACGCCTTCGTCGCCGGTGGTGCCCAGGCCGCTGCCGTTGGGGTTGTAGAGGTGGGCGCCGATCCACAGGGCGTCGGTGATGCGGGCCTGCACGCCGGCCTCGGCCACCACGGTGCCGCGCCGGCCGTACTGCTCGCCCAGGCCCACGCCCACGTAGTTCATCTGGACGGCCGCGCGCAGGCCCTCGCCGAAGCGCATGGCGTAGGCCAGGCTGGCGCGCGTCTCGTTGTACAGGCTGTACCCGAAGCGGTCCGCCCCGATGCCGAAGGCGCCGTTGCCCACCGGCAGCGCCACGGCCACGCCCTGGTGGGCCAGGTCCTCGCTGAGCCAGTGGCGCTGGTAGCTGAGGCCGGCCACGGGCTTCTCCAGCGCGGCGATGCCCGCGGGGTTGAGCCGCACGCTCCAGACATCGGTGAGGGTGAGGCCGCTCCAGCCCATGCCGGCGAAGCGGGTGCCCATGGGCAGGGGATCGCCGCCGGCGTGCGCGCACAAGGTGAGGCAGCAGGTGGCCAGCAGGAGGAGGGGACGCATGGGGGCGAAAGCTAATCCCCCTGCATGGAACGGGGCCGGTGGTCGCGCCACTTTCGGCCGGCGTGGTAATTTCAGCGCCATGATCATGGACGATGTGCGCAAGGGCTTCGTGCTGGTGCGCGAAAAGCTGGGCGACTGGCTCGAAGGGCTGATCGGCATGCTGCCCAACATCGCCACGGCCGTGCTGATCGTGGTGCTCTCCGCCCTGGCGGCCCGCTTGGTGCTGAAGGCCGTCGCGCCCCTGGCCGCACGCCTGATCACCAGCACCACGTTGCGCCGCCTGCTGGGCATGGGCCTGTACATCTCGGTGATGCTCATGGGCGTGTTCGCCGCATTGAGCGTGCTGCACCTGGACAAGACCGTGACCTCGTTGCTGGCCGGCGCGGGCATCCTGGGCCTGGCCTTCTCGCTGGCCTTCCAGGACCTGGCCAGCAACTTCATCGCCGGTGTGGTGATCGCCACGCAGCACCCCATCCGCATCGGTGACCTGGTGGAGACCGCCGGGCAGCACGGCACGGTGGAGCGGATCAACCTGCGCACCACGGAGATCCGCAGTTTGCAGGGCATCCAGACGGTGGTGCCCAACAAGGAGATCTTCCAGAACGTGCTGCTCAACTACAGCCGCAACGCCACGCGCCGGGTGGACCTGGTGGTGCGCGTGCGCCTGGACGCGGACCTGCCCCGGGTGGAGCGTGTGGCCACCGAGGCCGTGCGCGGGGTGGACGGCGTGCTGGCCAGTGAGGAAGTGGTGGTGTTCTTCCAGGAGTTCGCCGAGAGCGCCGTGGTCTTCGAGGTGCGCTTTTGGATCACCAGCGGCCGCAACCGCCACTTCCACTACGTGCGCAGCGCCGCCATCAAGGCCATACGCGCGGCGTTCGATCGCGAAGGCATCGTGATCCCTGCACCGGTGCATACCGTGGAAGTGGACCGCACCCGCGGCGACCTGCCGCCCGGGGCCGCCGGCGCCGGTGTGGGCGGCTGAAGGGCACGCCCGCCGACCATTCAGGTCCCCACGCCCGTGCTTTCCGCAACGGCGCGCGCAACGGAGCCCGCGGCCGTCCTCACGCCGGACATGCGGACCGTGGGCGGCGGCCGACCCCATCAAGGCCACGACGGCCTCCGGTGCGCTCGTTGGGCCGATGCGGCGCCAAGCACCATGCTCCACGGGTGGGGCGGGAAGGGAGGCGCGACCCGTTCGCGTGGAGCCGGTGTTCGGGCGGTCGCCGTGACCGGTGCCGGCATGGATGCGCCGGCGCAGCTCCCACCGGCGGACCGCCACGCGATCCACGCGTTGATCAATGCCGGCGAAGCGGACAGCGCCCTGGCCGTGTTGCGAACGGCCTTCGCGCAGCTCGACACCACCGGCCACCACGTCCGGTACGAACTGTTGGAGCTGCGTTCCATGGCCCATCAACGGGCGTTCAGGCTGGCCGAGGCCATGGAGTCCGCCATGATGGCGCAACAGGCCGCCGAGGCGTCCGGCGACACGGACCTGGTGATGCGCGCACTGATGCTCGTGGCGCACATCCAGTACCTGCGTGACGATCACGACGCATCGCTGGCGCTGCACCGGCGGCAGATGGGCCTGTTCTCGGCCGCCACCGACAGCTCCCACCGGTTCGGCACCTACCACGAGGTGGCCAGCATCCTCTATCTCCGCAACGAGTTCGACAGCGCTGCGCATTACTACCGGCTCGCACTGCGCATGGCACAAGGCGGTCGGCCGGTGGACCGGGTCACCGGGGCCATCAACCTGGCCGGCGTCTTCGCTGAAACAGGCCGGACGGATACGGCGCTTGCGATCCTGGCCGCCCTGGTGCCGCCATCGCCGGACCTGCCGCCACGCATCCAACGCGCGGTCTTCGCCACCCATGGCTACGTGCTGTACGAGGACGGCGACATGCGCGGTGCCGTCGCAGCGTATGATTCAGCCCAGCACCTCAACGAACGGTTCGGTCAGGAGTGGGATGTGAGCATGGAGTACCACGGTTTCATGGCCGATGCCCACGCGGCCCTGGGCGAATACCGAGCGGCCTACGGACGCATGCAGCTATTGGAGGCCGCCCGCGACAGCTTCGACCGGCACGCCCGCAACGAGCAGGTGGAGGACCTGAAACAACGCTACCAGGCCGACCTGCGCGAACGGGACATCGCCGTGTTGCAGGCCCGGGACACCGAACGCGCCGAGCGGTTGCGCCGCCGGGAGGTGCAGGCGTTCGGTACGGCACTGCTGGCCGTGCTGGCCGTGCTGGTGGTGGCGCTGTTGCTGCGTGACCGCCGCCGCCGCCACGGCTACACCCGTGAGCTCGAACGGTTGAACACCGAACTGCGCGACCGGAAGGAGCGCATCGAGGAGGTCAACCGGCTGCTGCAACTGAAGGTGTTGCGTACCCAGATGAACCCCCATTTCATCTACAATTGCCTGAATGCGATCGCCAACCTCGTGCGCAAAGGCGAAGGGGTGGCGGCCGGGCGCTACCTCGACGGCTTCGCGCGGTTGCTCCGCATGGTGCTGGACCATAGCCTGAAGGACCGCGTGCCGATCGCCCAGGAGTTGGATTTCCTGCGGCAATACCTCGAATTGGAGGCGCTCCGTTTTCCCGATGGGCTGCATTGGTCGGTGGAAGTGGACCGTGAGCTGCTGGACGAGGACGTGGATGTGCCCGCCCTGCTGGTGCAGCCTTTCGTGGAGAACGCCGTGTGGCACGGGCTGGCCGCCAAGGAAGGGGAGAAGCGGGTCCGTGCGCGCTTCGACGAACGGGGCGACGACGGGATGTGTTGCGTGGTGGAGGACAACGGTGTGGGCCGCCATGCCGCACCGCCACGCACCCATGTGGACGGCAGCCCCGGCGTGGGCTTGCAGCTCACCGGTGAACGCCTGCAGCTGCTCACCTACAAGCTCGATGGCGACAAGGGGCGTATCCGGTTCGAGGACCTGTACCACCCCGATGGCGGCGCGGCGGGGACCCGGGTGGAGCTGCGCCTGGGCTGATCCGGGCACCGGGCCGGCAGCCGCCCGCTCACCAGGCGCCGGCCTCGCCGCTCCATGCGCTCGCGCGCCCGTCGGCCGCCACGCTGCGGACCCGGTAGAAGCACGGCCCATGCGGCGCCGTGGCATCCTGGAGGCGCAGGGGCCGTCCGCCCACGGTGCCCACCATCACCGGCTCGGAGCCGCGCACGTGGCGTTGCACCTCGTACCCTACGATGTGATCGGCGAGGGCCGGCGCCCAGGTGACCTCCACGCCGGGGCCGGTGCGCCGGGCATGCACCTGGGATGGCGGTGGCACCGCCGCGAAGCGCCCCGTACCGTGCACGGCCGCGCTGAACGCACTGCGGCCGCCGAGCTGGTTGAGCGTGCGCACCTGGTAGCGGTGCCCGGTGTGCGCCTGGTACACCGTGTCCGTGAAGTGGTTCACATGCACGATGAGCGTATCGGCCTGCGGGCCCTTGCCGCCGCCGGTGCGCGTACGCACGAGCTCGTAGCCCAGGAAGAAGGGCTCGCCGCTCAGGTCGTCCCAGCTCAGCAACAGCGTGCTTCCATCCACCTGCAGGGCCAGGTCCCTGGGGGCCGGAGGCACGGGCGGCGGGAGGTCGGGCACGATGCGCATGGTGTCCGAAGGCGGGCCGTGCACGTGGCTGGTGCTGGTGGCGCGGACCGTGTACCCGTAGGTGCGCCCGGGTTGCAGCCGGGTGCTGTCCACCCAGGTGTACCGATGGGGGCCGGCCAGGGCGGGCAAGGGCCCGGAGACCGGCTGCATGGCACCATCCCCCTCATTGCGCAGCACCAGGAAGGAGTGCGCGTCGGCATGCGGCCAGGTCCATTGCAGGCGTACCGTTGCGCCGTCGTGGTCGATCGCGAGCTCTTCCGGGGCATCGGGCGGGGTGGGGTCCTGCACACTGGCCGCGAACATCGGTGCGCGCATGGCCACGTGCGTGGCCTTGTACTCCAGCACGAAGTAGTAGAAGTAGGAGGTGGCCGGCCGCACCTGGTCATCGACGAACTCCGTGCGGTCGCCGGCCACCACGGCGATGGGGGTGAAGTCCGTTTCGCTGTTCGTGCTGCGGAACAGGGTGAGCTGTTTCACCAAGGCGGCATCGGGCAGCCGCCAACGCACCCGCACGGCATGGCCGGTGCTGTCGCCTTGCGCGGAAAGGTCGGTGGGCATGGGCATCTGGGTGGGGTCCAGGCTGGCGGCAAAGAGCGTGTCGATGGCGGGCGCGGGGTGCCCGAACCGGTCCCAGCCATGCAGGGC
>JAVFAQ010000173.1:0-6850 GCA_034002325.1 Flavobacteriales bacterium
GCGTTCATGCTCATGCCGCCGGTGATGCGATAGCGCCCGGGGCGCACCCGGTCCGTGTACTTCTTCTGCCGGGCGAGCAGGCGGAAGGCCCGTTCATCGGCCAGCACGCCGGCGCTGCGCAAACTGTCCATGGCCTGCTCGAAGCCGGCACCGGTGGGGATGCGCACGATGCGGTCCTCGGCGAAACGCGGCCCGGGCCCGAACCAATGCCGCCACTTGCCCCAGCCGTACGCCCCGGCCAGCACGGCGATCAGCAACAGGAACAGGAGCAGGCCGCGACGTTTCATTCCGCGATCGTGAGGGAGCCTTGGAACACCTCGCCCACGGGCCCGATGAGGCGGACATCGGTGAAGCCGCCGGGCACCGCGCGGGCCTGTACGCGCAGGTGTCCGCCGGGGGTGCGCACCGGCACGGGCGACCTCGCCAGCCCGCGGTGCATCGCGCTCAGGGCGGCGGCCACCACGCCGGTGCCGCAGCTCAGGGTCTCGTCCTCCACGCCGCGCTCGTAGGTGCGCATGCTCACCGCGCCGTCCACGGCCCGCACGAAGTTCACGTTCGTGCCGCCGGGCGCGTGGCGGGGCGCATGGCGGCGGCGGGCGCCCTCGGCCCGCACATCCACCAGGGCGGGATCCTCCACGTGCACCAGCTCGTGCGGCGAACCGGTATGCACGAAGTCCGTCCCGGGGCCATCGCCGGCCTGCACCGCATCGGTGTCACGCAGGGTCACGGCCACCTCCTCCCCTGCCCATTCGGCGTGGTGCAGGCCATCGATCGCATCGAACGTGCCATGCTCCCGCCCGCCCATCAAGCCGCTCCAGAAGGCGAAGGCGCAGCGGCTGCCGTTGCCACAGAAGCTGCGGCTGCCGTCGGGATTGATGAACACCATCGTGAAATCCGCGCCTTCACCCACCGGTGGCCGCACCAGCACCAGCCCATCGGAACCCACCCCGAAACGGCGGTCGCACAGGCGCCGCACCAAGGCCGTGTCCCGATCGGGGAACCGCCCATCGCGATCATCGATCATGATGAAGTCATTGCCGGTGCCCTGCCACTTGGCGAAGGATAGTCGCATGGGGCAAAGATGCGGGAAGCGCCCCGCCGCGATCGCCGGGCCGGTGGCAAGGCATGCGCACGGGGAGCGCCGATCAACAACAATTAACGCGACACCGCGTCACGAGCGGCCTGCCAGAACGTTCAGGACACGTGCCGGGCATGGACTTTGATCGGTACGCGGCCGTACAACCCATCGGAACGACAAGATGAAACGAGCACTCGGATATTTCGCCATGGCCCTGGCGGGCGGACTGCTTGCCCTGGGCATCCATGACCGCATCGGGGAACGTACCGGCCCACCGGCCGCTGCGGACATGGCCATTGACAGCACCCTGCCGGTACACCGCACGGGCTGGGGCACGGGCACGATCACCACGGTTACCATGCCCGACCTGGTCGACGCCTCGGAGCGCACGGTGAACGCGGTGGTGCACGTGACCACCGAGACCACGGTGAACGTGCGCGACCCCTTCGCGGACTTCTTCTGGGGCTACCGCCCGCCGCAGCAGCAGTTCCGCCAGGGCGCGGGCTCGGGCGTGATCATCAGCGACGACGGCTACATCGTGACCAACAACCACGTGGTGGAGAAGGCCGATCGGATCAGCGTACACCTGAACGACCGGCGGCAGTACGAAGCGCGCGTGGTGGGGCGGGACCCCAGCACGGACATCGCCCTGCTGAAGGTGGACGCCACGGACCTCTCGCCCATCGCCTTCGGCAACAGCGACGATGTGCGCGTGGGGCAGTGGGTGCTGGCCGTGGGCAACCCCATGAACCTCACCAGCACCGTCACCGCCGGCATCGTGAGCGCCAAGGCCCGCAACATCAACCTGCTGCAATACGACCCGTCCAAGGACATCTTCCCCATCGAGTCCTTCATCCAGACCGATGCCGCGGTGAACCCGGGCAACAGCGGGGGCGCGCTGGTGAACACCGCCGGTGAGCTCATCGGCATCAACACGGCCATCGCCAGCACCACCGGCTCGTACGCGGGCTACTCCTTCGCCGTGCCGGTGAGCATCGTGCGTAAGGTCACCGGCGACCTGATCGAGTTCGGCGCGGTGCAGCGGGCCTACATCGGCGTGAACATCCGCGACCTGGACACCGAGCTGGCCAAGGAGGCCGGCCTCGACCGCCTGAGCGGGGTGTACGTGGCCGGCATCACCGAAGGCGGGGCCGCGCAGGCCGCCGGCGTGAAGGAGGGCGATGTGATCGTGCGCGTGGGCCGCATCGACGTGAACAACGTGCCCCAGCTCCAGGAGCAGGTGGGCCGCTTCCGCCCCGGCGACAAGGTGCCAGTGACCATCGTGCGCGACGGCCGGGAAAGCGTGGTGGACATGGTGCTGCGGAGCCGGGACGGCGGCACCACCGTGGTGAAGGTGGACCGCACCGCACCGGCCGTGGCCCTCGGTGCCGAACTGGTGCCCGCCAGCAGCGACGACCTGCGCTCGCTGAAGATCAAGAACGGCGTGAAGGTGCGATCGCTGAACAACGGCAAGCTGCGCACCAGCGGCATCCGTGAAGGGTTCGTGATCACCCATATCGACCAGGAGCCGGTGGCCAGGCCCGAGGACGTGCAGCGGATTCTGGCCAGCAAGAAGGGCGGCGTGCTGGTGGAGGGCGTCTACCCCAACGGCATGCGTGCCTATTACGGCCTGGGACTATGAGCGGCCCTACGGCCACGCGGCCTTTGACCGTCCCGGGGCGGGCCTCCTTGTTCCGTACCCCCCCACCGCCGTACCTTCGCAGCCCGAAGCGGCCGTTCGCCCTCGGTGCGTCGATCACCCGTTCCACCCTCTAACACCTGTACCACCGTGGCTTCAAGGATGCGCCAGCTCAAGATCACGAAGTCGATCACGAATCGTGAGAGCCAGTCCCTGGACAAGTACCTGCAGGAGATCGGCAAGGAAGGGCTCATCACGGCCGACCAGGAAGTGGAGCTCGCCCGCAAGATCAAAGAGGGCGACGGCACCGCGCTGGAAAAGCTGGTGAAGGCCAACCTGCGCTTCGTGGTGAGCGTGGCCAAGCAATACCAGAACCAGGGCCTGAGCCTGCCCGACCTGATCAACGAGGGCAACCTGGGCCTGATCAAGGCCGCGCAGCGCTTCGACGAGACGCGCGGGTTCAAGTTCATTTCCTACGCGGTCTGGTGGATCCGCCAGAGCATCCTCCAGGCCCTGGCCGAGCAAAGCCGCATCGTGCGCCTGCCGCTCAACCAGGTGGGCTCATTGAACAAGATCAACAAGGCCTTCGCCCGCCTGGAACAGGAGTTCGAGCGGCCGCCCAGCGCCGAGGAGCTCGCCATCAGCCTGGACCTGCCGCCCGAGAAGGTGGCCGACACCATGAAGGTCAGCGGCCGGCACATCAGCATGGACGCCCCCTTCGTGGAGGGCGAGAGCAACAGCCTGCTGGACGTGCTGCCCAACAACGACAGCATCCCGGCCGACCGCCTGCTGCTGAACGAATCCCTGGCCAAGGAGATCGACCGCGCCCTGAGCACCCTCACCGAACGCGAGCGCGACGTGGTGCGCCTGTTCTTCGGCATCGGCATCAACCACGGCCTCACCCTCGAGGAGATCGGCGCCAAGTTCGACCTGACCCGCGAACGCGTGCGGCAGATCAAGGAGAAGGCCATCCGACGACTACGGCACACCAGCCGCAGCAAGCTTCTGAAGTCATACCTCGGTTAGCGCACGCCCCCGCCCGCAATGGCGGGGGTGTTCGTTGACAGGCACAACCCGGCACACATCATCGCACCATTCATGGCAACCCTCGAAGCAACGACCGGCTACGAAGCCGGCCTGAAGGATTATGTGGAACGTGAACGCGCCGCCGTGGACCTGACCAATTCCGTTGGCCAGCTCATGTACGGCAAGGGCGTGGAGCTCGTCTTCTTCCGCAACCACCTCACCGACGTGGACATCTCGCAGGTGCTGAAACTGTTCGACTATGCGGACCAGGTGGTGAAGAAGCCGATCGACATCTTCACCTCGGCCGAGCTGGCCCGCACGTTGCTGCAGATCGACCTGGCCCCGAGCAAGCTGGACATCGGCCGGCTCACCCATGAGTACATCACCGCATCGCCCCGGCCCGCCAGCGCGAGCGATTTCCTGAAGACCACCCTGCACGACTTCATCGGGCAGGACAAGCACAAGTTCGTGCCGCGCGACGTGGTGCTGTACGGCTTCGGACGCATCGGCCGCATCGCCGCCCGCGAGCTGGTGAAGCAGGCCGGCAAGGGCCAGCAATTGCGCCTGCGCGCGATCGTCACCCGGTCGCTCAGCCCGGAGGAGATCGTCAAGCGCGCCGCCCTGTTGCGCAACGACAGCGTGCATGGCACCTTCCGGGGCACCGTGAAGGAGGACATCGAGCGCCAGGCCCTGTGGATCAACGGCCAGATGGTGCAATTGATCGCCGCGAAGAACCCCGAGGACGTGGACTACACGGCCTACGGCATCCAGGACGCGCTGGTGATCGACAACACCGGGGCCTTCACCAAGCGGGCCGACCTGGAACGCCATCTGCAGGCCAAGGGCGTGGGCAAGGTGCTGCTCACCGCGCCCGGCAAGGAGGTCCCCAACATCGTGTACGGCATCAACCACCAGGACCTGGACATCGAGAACGAGCGCATCTACAGCGCGGCCAGCTGCACCACCAACGCGATCTGCCCGGTGCTGAAGGTGATCGAGGACAACCTGGGCATCGAGAAGGGGCACATCGAGACCGTGCATGCGTACACCAACGACCAGAACCTGCTGGACAACTTCCACAAGAAGCCCCGTCGGGGCCGCAGCGCCGCCATCAACATGGTGATCACCAGCACCGGCGCCGGCACCGCTGTGACCAAGGCCATCCCCAGTCTGAAGGACAAGCTCACCGCCAACGCCGTGCGCGTGCCCACCCCCAACGGCTCGCTGGCCATCATGAACCTGAACGTGAACAAGGCGGTCTCCGTGGAGCAGCTCAACGACATGGTCCGCCATGCCGCCTTGAACGGCGAGCTGGTGAACCAGATCCATTACCAGATCGACCCCGAGCTGGTGAGCAGCGACATCATCGGGGACTCGTGCTGCAGCGTGTTCGACAGCAACGCCACCATCGTGGGGCCGGACGGGCGCAGCGTGGTGGTGTACGCCTGGTACGACAACGAGTTCGGCTACACCAAGCAGGTGATCCGCCTGGCCAAGTACGTGGCCAAGGTGCGGCGCCTGATCTATTACTGAAGACGGTGCCCGCCCGGCCCGGCGGGCCTGAAAACCACGGGACCCCGGCACATGGCCGGGGTCCCGATCGTTCCGGGCCCAAACTCTCCAATTTGAGCCTCCGGACCTTCTACAGGAAAAAGGACAGCAGCACGATCATCTGACCGGCCAGGGACAGGGCGGCCGATACGTGCAGGATCCGGTCCCTCTTGGGTGTGGGGCGGAGCTGGCCTTTCAGTGCGGAGACGAACAATTCCATGCCCGCAAATTTTCGCCGTCCGTGCGTCCGGGCCAAGCCCGCACAGGGGGTGCTTCCGCCGTATTCGTGACCTGCCCAGCACGTCAACAGCACCGTACCGACCCGTCAAAAACAACGTAGGGCGAACCCTTCCCGGGCGCCCCTCCGCCAGGTCGTTCCGGCGGGCAGCAGTCCCCTGGCGGCGACCTGTCCTGGTGATCGAAGGCCCCTTCGCCGCCCCGTTCCGGTGCCGGGCCGCGCACGGCCTTGCACTACAGCCCGGTGAAGATCAGTACGATGAGCAGGACCATGGTGCCTATGGCGACGGCGAGCGCCACCCGGCACACGAACTCGACACGTCGGTCCTGCGGGCTGATCGGTTCCGTTCGGTCGTTGCGTGGTCCCATCCTATCAAATTTCGACCATCGAGGGCCCACGGAGCAACGCCCACGGCATGTCACTTTCGACGGGTCGGCACGTCGTTTTTGACGGGGTGTTACGCTGCACGTGCCCTTCCGCTCATGCCAGGGCATGCCGCCCACCCAAAAACGGAAGGCCGGCCCTTTCACAGGCCGGCCCTCCGCTTCAGGGTCTCGTCTTGCCGGGTGATCAATCGCTGATCACCATCCGCTTCACGAAGCGGTCGGTGCCCACGGTGAACACCACCAGGTACGTGCCGCTGGCCAGGTCGCCATCGAGGTCGACCTGTACGGGTCCATGCTGCACCGGCATCTGCCGGGCCATGATGCGCTTGCCGCTCAGGTCGTGGATGTCGATCGCCACGGTGCGGCCGGGCGCCTCCTCGCCTTGCGAAGCGATGGTGAACCAGAACTGCTGCCCGTTGTTGGGGTTGGGCCACAGGCCCACGTCCGTCCCGTCGAGCGCTGCGAAGGACTGACCATCGGGCGCCACGCCCGGGGCGATGGTCACCTCGCAGGCCCAGCCCCAGGAACACCAGGTGGCGCCGCCGTCCTTGCTGGCCCGCACGCGCACGGTGTAGGTGCTGCCCACGTTCAGGGCCGGCTGGCTGCTCCAGTTCAGGTGACGGATCACCGTGTTGCTCTGCAGCACGGCGAGGTAGCCCTCGTTGGCGTTGCTGAACTCGAACTCGTACTTGTTGGCGCCGCCCACCGAACGGGCGTACACGCGGTTGGCCATGCTGTTGGGACCGCCCCAGGTGCGGCTCACGCCACAGCTGAAGTTCGGATGGCCGGTGATGTCGTTCAGGCCCGTGGGCGTGCAGGCGGCCGCCACCGGGTCCAGCGTCACGCGGCAGGCCGGGCCGAAGGGCAGTTCCACGCCGTCGATCACGCCGCGGATGCGCACGTTGTACAGCACGTTGTCCTGCAGGTGCTGC
>JAVFAQ010000174.1:0-6794 GCA_034002325.1 Flavobacteriales bacterium
GTAGAAGAGGGTGTAGGCGCCGTCCTTGCGCGGGTCGTTGCGGTCGTAGAAGGTGCCCAGGAAGCTGCTGATGTTCGGTTTGAACAGGCCGTTGCCCACGGTGAGGGCGGCCAGGCCGATGAAGAACACCGACTCGCTGTGCAGTTGTCCGGTGGAGGCCGCCGAGATCGCCAGGATGAACTGCCCCAGGGCCATGAACCCGCCGCCGGTGAGGATCGCCTTGCGGAAGCCGATCGCCCGGTCGGCCAGCATGCCGCCGATCACCGGGGCCGCATAGAGCAGCGCGTTGTAGGCGCCATAGACCCCGTAGGCCCGCGCATCGGCCTCACCGGCCGACACCTTGTCGAAGAGCTCCTTGGTGAGGTACAGCACCAGGAGCGCCCGCATGCCATAGAAGCTGAACCGCTCCCATAGCTCGGCGAAGAACAGCACGAACAGCGCCTTCGGATGGATCTTCCGTTGGCTGAACAGGGTGGTGGGCACCCAGATGAGCACGAAGGCCCATCCGATGATGAGGCTCCAGATCGCGAGGTCCATCAGGTTTGTGTTGGGTTAAGGCCGGGCAAGGTAGAAAATGGCGGGAATGGGAGAGGGGACCCTTGGCCGGCGCGGTGCCCGGTGCCGAACACCCGCCGGCGGTACCTTTGCCGCCTTGCCCGAACGGGCACGCCCCATGCGCCACGCCGGCACCGTCGCCTTCCACACCCTGGGCTGCAAGCTCAACTTCAGCGAGAGCAGCACCCTGGCCCGCTCCCTGGAGGAGGCCGGATACGCCCGCGTGCGCCTGGACGAGCGGCCCGACGTGTTCGTGCTCAACACCTGCAGCGTGACGGAGAACGCCGACAAGGAGTGCCGCCAATGGGTGCGGCGCTTCCAGCGGAACAACCCCGATGCCTTCGTGGCCGTGGTGGGCTGCTACGCCCAACTGAAGCCGCAGGAGATCGCCGCGATCCCCGGCGTGGACCTGGTGCTGGGCGCCAACGAGAAGTTCGACCTGGCCGCCCACATCCACCGCCGCCTGGCCGAGGCCGATGCCGGTCATCGCGAGCGTGGTGAAGCCGTCTTCTCGCCCATCAAGGAGGTGAAGCGCTTCATCCCTTCCTACAACGCCAACGACAGGACGCGCACCTTCCTGAAAGTGCAGGACGGCTGCGACTACTTCTGCTCGTTCTGCACCATTCCGCTGGCCCGGGGCCGCAGCCGCAGCGGCACCATCGCAGAGACCGTGGAGCAGGTGCATCGCATCGCGGAAAGCGGCGTGAAGGAGGTCGTGCTCACCGGCGTGAACACGGGGGATTTCGGGAAGTCTTCCGCAGCCGCCGAGGACTTCCTGATGCTGGTGCGTGCCCTGGACGAGGTGGACGGCATCGACCGCTTCCGCATCAGCAGCATCGAACCCAACCTCTGCCACGACGGCGTGATCGACTTCGTGGCCGGCAGCAGGCGGTTCGCGCCGCACTTCCATATACCCTTGCAAAGCGGCAGCGATGCGATCCTGCAACGCATGCGCCGCCGCTACGACACCGCCCTCTACGCCGACCGCGTGGCCCGCATCCGCCGGCGCATGCCGCACGCCTGCATCGGTGCCGACGTGATCACCGGCACGCCCGGCGAGACCGACGTGGAATTCCTGAAGACCCACGCATTCCTGCGCGAGATCGCGGTGGACTACCTGCACGTGTTCACCTACAGCGAGCGCGCCAACACCACGGCTGTCCGCATGGACGATGCCGTTCCCATGGACGTGCGCCGCGAACGCACCAAACAACTGCGCATCCTCAGCAACAAACTGCACCGCGATTTCCTGCACCGCCACCTCGGCACCGTGCGCCCGGTGCTCCTCGAGATGGATGAACACGATGGGCGGATGCTGGGCTATACGGACAACTACATCCGCGTGAGCATGCCGTACGATCCCACGCTGACCAACACCGTGGTGCCCGTGGCATTGCAGCGGATCGACGGCGATGGGCATGTGGTGGGGGCGATCGCCCCGACAGCGTTGCCGATGGGATCCGGTAGGTCGACCCCGTGGGGCGACGCCACGGGTGCAACGAACGCGGCACCCGTCCATGACCGGAATGATAGGCGCATGACCATTGTCTGATCGACCGATCATCTGATCTTCTGATCGCCCCATGTACCCCACCATCTACCACGCCTTCCTCGATCTCTTCGGCTGGGACCTGCCGGGCCTGAAATTCCTGAACAGCTTCGGCTTCTTCGTGGCGCTGGCCTTCGTGCTGGCGAGCTGGACGCTGGGGTTGGACCTGCGGCGCCGCGAACGCGCGGGACTGCTTCAGGCCTCCACGCGCAAGGTCACGGTGGGACTGCCCGCCACCCCGATGGAATTGGTGTGGAGCGGGCTGATCGGCTTCCTCCTTGGCTGGAAGGGCCTGTACCTGGTGCTGAACTTCAGCGAGGCCACCGCCGATCCGCAGGGCTTCCTGCTCAGCGGCAAGGGCGTGTTCATCGGCGGGCTGGTGCTGGGCGGACTGATGGCCTGGCTGAAATGGCGCGAGAAGGACAAGGCCAAATTGAAGGAACCGCGCACCGAGGAGATCAAGATGCTGCCATCGGAACACGCGGGCAACATCACCATGACGGCCGCGCTGTGGGGCCTGATCGGCGCGAAGATCTTCCACTGGCTGGAGAACCCGTCGGAGTTCGTGAGCTTCATCCAGGACCCCGACGGCGACGGCGTGTTCAGCGGGCTCACCATGTACGGCGGGCTCATCGTGGCGGGCGCGATGGTGATCCGCTACTTCGCCAAGCACAACATCCCCGTGTGGCAGGGGGCCGACAGCGCCGCGCCCGGCGTGATGCTCGCCTACGGCGTGGGCCGCATCGGCTGCCAGGTGAGCGGCGACGGCGACTGGGGCATCGTCAACACCACGTTCATGGGGCCCGGTCCACGCTGGCTGTGGCAGTACGACTACCCCAACAACGTCAACGGCGTGGGCGTGCCCATCCTCGATGGCCGCACCTGCTTCGAGGGCTATTGCACCGTGCTGCCCGAAACGGTGTTCCCCACGCCGCTGTACGAGACCATCGTGTGCGTGGGCTTCTTCTTCCTGCTGTGGTCCTTGCGTACACGGCTGCGGCCCGCCGGCAGCATCTTCTTCCTCTTCCTTTTCCTCAACGGTCTGGAGCGCTTCTTCATCGAGAAGATCCGCGTGAACGTGGAAGTGCTTCCGGGCATCACCCAGGCCGAGATCATCTCATCCGCACTCATGCTCGCCGGTGTGGCCGGCTTGATCTGGCTGCGGCGCAAAAAACCTGCTTCCCATGGATCTTGAACGGCTCACCCACTTGGTCGCCACCGTCACCACGGACATCGCCGAGTTCATCCGTGCGGAGGCCGGTCGCCTCACCGAGGCCGGCGTGAGCACCAAGAGCGCCAACAACCTGGTGACGCACGTGGACCACACCGCCGAGGACCGCATCGTGGAGGCCCTGGAGCGTTTCCTGCCCGGCGCGGGCTTCATCGCCGAGGAAGGCAGCGGCGAAAAGGGCGACGGCCTGAACTGGGTGATCGACCCGCTGGACGGCACCACCAACTTCGTGCATGGCGTGCCGTGCTACTGCATCAGCATCGCGCTGCTCGATGGCACCGAACCCCTGCTGGGCGTGGTGCATGAGGTGACGCGCAACGAGCAGTTCACCGCGTGGAAGGGCGGCGGCGCCTGGCTCAACGGCCAGCCGATCCGCGTGTCGCCGCGCAAGGAACTGGTGGAAAGCCTGCTCGCCACCGGCTTCCCGTACGACGATTTCGGCTACGAGGCCGAGTACATGGACCTGCTGCGCGAGCTGATGCACCGCACGCGCGGCATCCGTCGGCTGGGCAGCGCCGCGGCCGACCTGGCCTACGTGGCCTGCGGGCGCTTCGAGGCGTTCTACGAGTACGGCCTCAACAGCTGGGACGTGGCCGCCGGCGTGCTGCTGGTGCGCGAGGCGGGCGGCAAGGTGAGCGGCTTCGCCCCCAGCAAGGACCCCGTGTTCGACGAGGAGATCGTGGCCAGCAACAGCGCCATCCACAACGAGCTGCTGGAGGTGATCGAGCGGAATTGGCAAAGGCAGGATTGAGGGGGGCGACCGTAGGGGTGGCCAGGCAGCGTTCCCGCCTTTCCGGGCGTCCGGGGAAAGCAGCGCTATCTTTCCCAACAGCCATTTGCCCATGCGCCCGTTCCGTACACTTCTTCTCGTGGCCGGCATCGCCCCCACGCTGACCAAGGCCCAGGAATGGGACCTCTTCCCGCTGGACCAGCGCAGCCACTACCTGCACGACACGGACGACGGCCCGGCGGTGAGCGTGCACCTGATGGACTCGGTGCGGCCCACGCCCCAGGGCGATGTGCTCTATTTCCGCTGGAAATTGGGCATTCCGGGAAGCGGCGACTGCATGGAAGAGATCCTGGCTTCCGAGATCACCTACTGGAACATGGACCCGAACCCGGTCGACTCCCTGGTCGCGCGGAACGACACGGTGTTCTACCACCATCCCGAGGTGGCCGCACCGTTCTACTTCCTGCCCGGGGCCGCCGTGGGCCAGGGCTGGACGATCACATCCGCCCACCCGGGCAACGGCTACGACCAGATCACCATCACTTGTGCCGGCATCGACGAGGAGGAGTTCTGGGGCATCACCGACAGCGTGAAGACATTCACCATGGAGGCCAACGGCACCTTGGCGGGGCAGACGCCCGTGAGCGACTTCCAGTTCCGGCTCAGCAAGCACCACGGCCTGCTGGAGCTGGTGCCGTTCAGGTCCTTCCTCATCCACCCGGCCAGTTCGGACTTTTTCGCCATGCCCCTGATCGGCCTGGAGCGCGACGGCGAGGCGCACGGCTTCCGGCAGCCGAAGTTCCATGACTACTTCCACCTGAGCGTGGGCGACATCCTGGTATGGCGGCGTGACTACGATCCCGGATGGGCGGAGGATCCGGGCTGGACCCGCTACTACCGCGATTCGATCACCAGTGTGAGCATCACGGCGGATACCGTACGCTACACCTTGGACCGGATCACCGAGATGGAGACGGGCGAACTGGTGTACAGCTCGGGGCAGGAGCGCATCTTCTCCCATGAGCGGTACGGGGCAGCCGTGGAGAACGCCACATACTGGTATGCGGTCGAGATCATGGGGCCGGGATTCGTCGAGAACCTGGTATGGAACAATGGGCCGATGCTGCTCTCGGAGCATCCGGTCAACCTGGATACCGTGGTGAGCATGTCCTTTCAATCGAGTGAGTTCGTCCTATTGACAGAATTGTGCGAGTGGGGCTGGATCATGAATTATTACGACAGCTATGAGATCAACACGATCGCTGGGGTGGTGGAACAATGCACGCATGTGAACCCGAGCCTGGACTGCCAGTACCTCATCGCCTGGCGGATCGACGGGGTGACCTACAACGACATTTCCCTGGGCATCGGCAGCATGCGGCAAGGCCCGGTCGCATTGGAAGTATTCCCCAACCCGGCCAGCGACCGGCTGGAGCTGAACGGCGCAATGGCACCGGCGCCCTACCGGATCATCGACGCGCGCGGCGCCGTGGTGATGGCCGGCACTTGGACCGGTGGGCCGATCGAGGTGGCCGGCCTGCGCGCCGGGCTGTACCTGGTGCACGTGGGCGCGGAACGGCCGGTGCGCTTCATGAAGCAGTAGCGCGCCGGCTAAGCGCCATCCATGACAAGCTGCTGGAGTTGATCGGAAGGAGTTGGGAATGATGGCTCGGAATCGGGTGGCCTGGCGCTGCACGATGATCATAGACTCTTGCCATGTTTCAAATCTGTGCTAAATTGCCAGCAATAGCCCAACCACCATGTTCTTCCATTCTGCCCCCCCCCCCTCTTCGCTCGATAGCGACCATCATGCTCGGTAGCGCCTTGTTGATTGCTTGCAGCAAGGAAAACCAAGTGCCAACCGTAACCGCTTTGGAAGACCAGCGGGCAGGCGTCACACATCGAGTAAAGGCATTCGTGGAAGCAGCTACCGATGGCCGCAACAAGAGCGGTGGTGAGCCGATCTCGCTCGACAGCTTGGTGTGGTATGTGGAGGCAGGCACCAACTACCAACATGGCCAGGCATGGTTGCCTTATGAATTTTTGATATCCGATACATTTACCATCCAAGTGCCGGTGTTGGAAGATTTTGTGGCTCCGAGCAGCGCTTACGAGGCATTCAATGAAATTGGCGCACTATTGGATGGCGTAAACACAGAGGGGCAGCATTTGATCCTTGTCGACGTGGAGCTTGATGACCTGAGGGCGCAGGTGGCTGATCTGCGCGTGGTTCGACGCGTTGGCTTCGGCGCGATGAAAGGTGCTCCCAGTACTTCTTATAGCATGACCGACGATTATCGATGGCTTTATCCGAGTAGTGCGCAACATGAATCTTGCCCATGCGGAGATAATCCAGCGATCATGAGCTATTGTGCGAATGGGGTTATCCAGCGACGCATAAATCAAGCAAATCTGCATCCGTTATCCCCCGGAGAATACTGGTATGGTTTGGAAACATGGCAAGTTGGTGCAATGGAAACCATGATATCGGCCAGGATTTACGCTGTTATGGATCCGGCCATGGTCGTTTCGGATGATCCATGCAACGACCTTCATGTCACACGCCTTTTCTCCTATTTGGACGTGAATTTCGAGGACAATAATTATTGAGTCGGCCACTATTTGTTGACATCATGCGGCGTATTTAGTGGTGTCCTTTTTGAAGAAGCCAAGGACGATTTCCGGGGTCCGCTGCAAATGCCTCAGATGGGCGGAAGCCACCTTCTCCA
>JAVFAQ010000175.1:0-6782 GCA_034002325.1 Flavobacteriales bacterium
CGTGAACAAGCTGAACGTCCGCTTCAAGGACGACGCCGGCCGCTGGGGCGTCCCGCGCATGCAGCAGTTCCAGGTGGTGCCCCCGACCGATGTTCCGGTGGACCCCGCACCACCGATCGCCGCCGCCGAGTACTTCATCGGCGATGCCGACCCCGGCGTGGGCCATGGCACGGCGATCACGGTGGCGCCGGGCGATGCCGTGGACTTCGACTTCATCGCCGCCACCACGGGCCTCGCACCGGGCGCGTACAAGCTGAGCGTCCGATTCAAGGACGCTGACGGCCATTGGGGCTTCCCGCGCATGGAGCAGTTCCAGGTGGTGCCCCCGACCGATGTTCCGGTGGACCCCGCACCACCGATCGCCGCCGCCGAGTACTTCATCGGGAGCAACGACCCCGGCGTGGGCCAGGGCACGGCGATCGCGGTGGTGCCGGGCGATGCCGTGGGTGTTTCCTTCATCGCGGAAACCGATGAACTGCCTCCGGGCGAGCATCTGCTGGCGGTACGCTTCAAGGACGCCGATGGCCGTTGGGGCTTCCCGCGCCAGCGGCTGTTCATCGTGGACGGCGTGCGCCTGACAGCCCGGGTGATGCTGGGCGGGCCTTTCGACCCGGGCACCGGCCTGATGCACGACTCGTTGCGCGCCCACGGCTTGGTGCCGCTGACCGAGCCATACACGGGGCTGGGCCATGCGCACGCGGGCGGCGGCGGCGATGAAGCCACCACGGCCGATGTGCTGGCCGCCACCGGAAGCAGCGCCATCGTGGACTGGGTGATGATCGAACTGCGTGACAAGACGGACGCCACGCAGGTGCTGGCCACCCGGGCCGCCTTGGTGCAGCGCGACGGGACGGTGGTGGACGTGGACGGAAGCTCGCCGGTGCGGCTTTGGGCCCGGCCCGACGAGCACCATGTGGTCGTCCGGCACCGCAACCACCTGGGGGTGATGACCGCCGGCCCGGTCATGCTCACCACGACGGCCACCGGCCTGGACCTGACGCAAGCCGCCACGCCCACGTACGGCACCGCCGCGCAGGACGAGCTGGGCGGCACCTTGGTGCTGTGGCCGGGCGATGCCCACGCCGACGGGGCCGTGCGGTACACGGGCGGCAGCAACGACCGCGACCCGGTGCTGTCGTTCATCGGCGGCGCGATCCCCACGAGCACGGTGGCCGCTTATGCCAATGAAGACCTGAACCTGGACGGCCTGGTGCGATACACCGGCGCGGGCAATGACCGGGACATCATCCTGCAGACCGTGGGCGGAACGGTCCCCACCGCCACGCGGACCGAGCAGGTACCGTAGAAGCGGCCGCGCGGACGGGCCGTGGCGGGGCATTCCCATTTCGGTGGAAGGCCGACCAGTTGCACCGAGCCGCAGGACGCAATAGCTTGCGCCGCATACCTGCCGAACCATGCTCCGCACCTTCCTGTTGGCATGCGCCAGCGCCTTCGCGCTCCATGCCGCCGCCCAGTCCCGCACCCCCGACATGGACCGTGTCCGCCAGGCCCTGGCCGATGCGGGCGTGCCGTGGGAGACCGTGGGCAACCTGCGCCTGGCCGACCAGTACGCCACCGCGCACAGCGGGCTCACGCACAGCTGGTACCGCCAGCAGTTCCGGGGCATCGACATCTGGAACACCGAGATCGCGGTACACCAGCGGGCGGACGGCAGCATCTTCCGGCTCACCCACCGCCTGCTGCCCGTGCATCACCAGAAGGTCCGCCACACCGAGCCGGGCATGACGCCCGCCGATGCGCTGGCCACGGTGCTGCAACGCGCCGGCATGGGCCTGACGCCGCGCATCACGGGGCACGACGCCACACTTCACAAGTGGACCTTCGACGGCACGGACTTCCATGGCACCGCGCCCACCGTGCAATTGATGGTGATGCCCATCCTGCCGGACAGCGCCGCGCTGGTGTACAACGTGAACTACCACGACCACGGCGCCTCCCACTGGTGGAACGTGCGCGTGGACGCCCATACCGGCCGGGAGTTCGAGCGCAACGACTGGACGGTGCAGTGCCGCTTCGACCACGACGCCGGGCATGCGCATGGTGCGGAAGACGCCTGTGCCGCCCCGCTGCCGGCGGCGCCCGAGGAGGACGAGGAGGCCATGCCCCTGGCCGGGCCGAACTCGTACCGCGTGTACGCCATGCCGACGGAGAGCCCGAGCCACGGCCCGCGCACCGTGCAAGTGGCACCCTGGACGGCCGCCCCCAACGCATCGCCCTTCGGCTGGCATGACACCAATGGCGCGCCGGGCGCGGAATACACCTACACCCGGGGCAACAACGTGCGTGCGCAGGAGGACCAGAACGGCAACAACGGCACCGGGTACGCGCCCAGCGGCGGCGGGTCGCTCGATTTCGACTTCCCCATCGACCTGGGCCAGGCCCCGGCGGCCAACCTCGATGCGGCGATCACCAACCTCTTCTACTGGAACAACATCATCCACGATGTGATGTACCAGTACGGCTTCGACGAGCCCAGCGGCAACTTCCAGCAGAACAACTACGGCAACGGCGGCCAGGGAAGCGACTACGTGAACGCCGACGCGTTGGACGGCAGCGGGACCGACAACGCCAACTTCAGCACCCCGCCCGATGGCGACAACCCGCGCATGCAGATGTACCGGTGGACGTACACCACACCGGACCGGGACAGCGACCTGGACAACGGGGTGATCGCGCACGAGTACGGCCACGGCATCAGCAACCGCTTGGTGGGCGGGCCGAGCAACGTGGACTGCCTGTGGAACGCCGAGCAGATGGGCGAGGGCTGGAGCGACTACTTCGGCCTGATGCTGACCATGAAGGCGGGCGACCAGGGCAGTGACCCGCGCGGGGTGGGCACCTACCTGATGGGGCAGCCGGTGAACGGCACCGGGATCCGTCCGGCACCGTACAGCACGGACTTCGGCATCAACGGCTACACCTACGCCAGCACCAACAGCGGCAGCCTGAGCCAGCCGCACGGCATCGGCTTCGTGTGGTGCACCATGCTGTGGGAGATGACCTGGGAGCTGATCGGCATCCACGGCTTCGACCCGGACATCTACAACGGCAACGGCGGCAACAACATCGCCCTGCACCTGGTGATCCATGGCCTGAAGCTCACCGCGTGCAACCCCGGTTTCGAGGACGGCCGCGATGCGATCCTCGCCGCCGACCAGGCCCTGTACGGCGGGGCCAACACCACCGCGATCTGGGTCGCCTTCGCGCGGCGCGGCCTGGGCCTGAACGCCGACCAGGGCAGCACCAACAGCCGGTTCGACCAGACCGAGTCCTTCAGCCTGCCGCTGGCCGCCAACCTCAGCGCCACGGAGCTGATCGCTCCCAGCGGAAGCGTGTTCGCCTGCGCCGCGAGCCAGCACGTGCAAGTGCGGGTGATGAACACCGGGATCCAGCCCCAAAGCAATTTCCCGGTCAGCTACCGGGTGAACGGGGGCGCGATCGTGACCGAGACCTTCACCGGCACGCTGGCCAACGGGGAGCATGCCATCCACACCTTCGCCACCCCGGTCCAGCTGCAGCCCGGCCCGAACACCGTGGAGGCATGGACCGCCCTGGGCGGCGATGAATACGCGGCGGACGACCTGGTGGCCGGCAGCGCGACCCTGATGGACGCTGTCGCACCGCCCTTCAGCGAGGGGGTGGACGGCGGGGTGCCCGCACCGGCGGGGTGGCAGGTGGACAACCCCGATGGCGCCATCACATGGGAAGTGGTCAACGTGCCCGTGGGCCCGAACTGCGGCAGCAGCAACGTCTGGCTGGTGCACCACTACGGCTATCCGACCTACGGCGCGCTGGACCACCTCACCACACCGGCGATCGACCTGGGCGGGGCGGCGAACAGCACGCTCACCTTCGACCACGCCTATGTGCGGTACACCTCACAGGGGTATACGGACACGCTGATCGTGCAGGTGAGTGCCGATTGCGGTGCCACCTGGGACGCGGTCTTCATGGCCGGCGGCGACGACCTGGCCACGGCCCCGCCCGCCAACAGCACGTGGACCCCGAGCAACTGCGGCCAATGGGCGCACAACACCATCGACCTCAGCGCCTACGACGGGCAACAGATCTTCGTGCGCTTCGTCTCGGTGAACGGGTACGGCAACTCCTTCTTCATGGACAACGTGGCGGTGAGCGCCACCCTGCGCAACATGCAGGTGAAGGTGTTCCTGCAAGGGCCGTACGACCCCGGCACCGGCCTGATGGGCAACGGCATCCGCACGGCGGGCCTGCTCCCCGCCACCGAGCCGTACACCGCGCTGGGCTTCCCGGCGATCGGGGGCGGTGGGGAGACGATCGCACCGGAGGTGATGAACGCCGCCGGAGGTGACGCCCCGGTGGATTGGGTGCGGATCGAGTACCGCCAGCCGGGCAGCCCGGCCACCGTGGCGCATGCCCAGCACGCGATCGTGCAGCGGGACGGCGACGTGGTGTCGCCCCTCACCGGCGGGCCGCTGCCCGTGGCACCGAACGGCGCGAGCTATCATGTGGCCGTGCGGCACCGCAACCACCTGGCGGCGATGACCGCCACGCCCGTGAGCTTCGCGGGGCCGCTGGCCACGGTGGACCTGACCCTGCCCGGCACGGCCACCTACGGCACCGGTGCCCGGCGGAGCCAGGGCGGCGTGATGATGCTGTGGGCCGGCAACGTGAACGGCGACGACATGGTGCGGTACACCGGCGCAAGCAACGACCGCGAGGCGATCCTCAGCGCGGTGGGCGGTACGGTGCCCACGCAGACCGTGAACGGCTACCTGCCGCAGGACACCAACATGAACGGGCAGGTGCGCTACACCGGCAACGGCAACGACCGGGAGGTGGTGCTGCAGAACGTGGGGGCCGTGCCCACCAGCACGTTGCAGCAGCAACTGCCTTGACGCCGTGCGCCCACGGGACACCGGCCGGGCCGAAGGGGGACGACCGTGCGCGGCCCGGTCGCGCCATGGCCGATGCGCGCATGGGGCGGCGTAATTTCGCGTACCGACCATGGCCAAAGCCGAGCTGAAGACCCGGGAGACCGATGCCAGCGTGGACGACTTCATCGCCGCGCAGCCCAAGGACGAGGTGCGCAGTGATTGCCGCGCGCTGATCGCCCTGATGAGCGAGTTGACCGGTGCCCCGCCCAAGATGTGGGGGGCCGCCATCGTGGGCTTCGGCAGCGTTCCGTTGACCTACGCCAGCGGCCGGCAATTGGACTGGCCCCTGCTGGCCTTCAGCCCGCGCAAGACCGCCCTCACGCTCTACCTCACGTGCGACATCCAGCAGTACGCCGGGCAATTGGCCCGGTTGGGCAAGCATAGCACCGGCAAGGGCTGCCTGTACATCAAGCGGCTGGCCGATGTGGACATGGGCGTGTTGCGGGGCCTGTTGCTTGCGGGGCTGGACGAGGTCGGCGCGACCGACCGGGGCTGACGTGCGCCGGGCAAGCAACGACCCGGCTCCTTCCGGGGTCATTCGAAAGACCCTGCCCGCCCATGTTCCTGCGCTCCCTGCCCCTGATGCTCCTGGCCTGCACGCTGCCTGAGGCCCCAAGGAGGACCGTGGCCCACACCGCCTCCACCAGCGCACCGCGCTGAGGTGCCCGCCGGGCGAGGCATAGCTGGGCGGTCCGCATACCGCACCGGCAGCCAGGTCCAGCAGGCGCTTCAACGCGAGCAGCCGCGCTTCATCATCCAGGTTGGCGATGCGCCTGCCTCCGGAAGGCAGGTTCGAGGAGTTCGAGCTTGAGGGCTTTGAGGTCCATGATGGGTGGGGGGCATTCAAAAGCAAGCAGGTAGGCCCCTTCAAAATGGACAGGGGTAATGGACAGGGCTGGACGCTGCCGATGCCGGGCAGCGTCCACCTCTGTCCATCGAAGCCCATCCGATCGGAACCCCTCCAATTACCTTCGCCACTCCCGCATTCTTCGGGATGAAGCAAATGCATCTTCGGAACGATCGCCGCCAATGGGTGGCCGGCACCGGCCCGTTTCGCCCTTCGGGCCGGTGACCATGGAGGTGTTGCGGGGCATCGCGCAGACCAAAGCGTTCCGGTATTTCCTGGCTTTGATATGGCTGGTGAACGGCTTGGGCTGCAAGGTCCTCGGGCTTGTCCCCCGGCACGAACAGATCGTGGCCGCCATCCTTGGCATCAGGCATGCGCACGCCTTTACCCTCTCCATCGGCCTTGCGGAATCGGTCATGGCCCTTTGGATCCTCAGCGGTTGGCGCTATCGCCTTTGCGCCCTGACCCAGATGGCAGTGATCGCGGTGATGAACGTCATGGAGTTCTTTGCGGTGCCTGAGCTGTTGCTTTGGGGTCGGGGCAATGTCATTTTCGCAGCACTGCTGATCCTGTTGATCCATCAGAGCACGGTCGGTCCGCGGCCACATCACTGAAAGTCACGGCATGTTCCCCCGTTTGAAGAACCATCCCTTCCGGATAGCAGCGCAACTGGAACGGACCACCGTGCTTGCCTTCGCGGCCCCGCGTGCCGAACTGAGGGCGTTGGTGCCCCCATGCCTGGAACTGGACCTTTTCCGAGAGGAATGGGGGTTTGTGGCGGTGGCCTTGGTCCGGGCAAAGGCGCTCCGCCCCGCCGGATTACCCACATGGTGCGGAAAGGACTTCCATCTAGGGGGGTACCGGATCTTCGTGCGTTACCGCAATGCGAATGGCCGTCGCCTGCGTGGCCTGTATTTCCTCGGCTCCGAGACGGTCTAGCGCAGCGTGGCTATCCTCGGGAAGGCGTTGACGCGTGACCGGGATGCCCTCAAGGCGCG
>JAVFAQ010000176.1:0-6733 GCA_034002325.1 Flavobacteriales bacterium
ATGGGGCGCGAAGTGGTGCGCGAACTGGTCCAGGGCGAACTCACCGAGAAGCACCTCACGGCCGAGCTGGGCCGCCTGCTGGCCGAGGGACCCTACCGCACACGCATGCAGGACGCGTTCAACGCGCTGCGCGAGCGGCTCGGCGGCCCCGGCGCATCGCGCACGGTCGCCATCGCGGTGTGGAAAAGTCTGACCGAGGCCCGCCCGACCGCCCGATCGTGACCGGCTACCTTGCGCGCCGCATGCTCCGGACCGCCATGTTCTGCCTGGCCCTGCTGGGCGCGGGCCTGCTCCTCGGGCAGCCGATCAACGGCACCGTGCGCGTGGGACTCTTCCACGGAAAGACCGTGAAGGACGTGCTGCTGATGAGCGATCGCGGTCCTGCCGATGTGCTCGCCGACGGGCGGCGCGTGGGCGCCATCGCCGCCACCGACGGGCTGCGGATCACCGCCGGGACCAACGGCACGCTCGTGGCCAAGTCGCTCAAGCTCGCCTTCTCCGCCGCCGAGCGGATCGAGATCGTGCCCCGACGGCCCGATGGCGGCTTCCGGCTGAAGGCCACCGGGCAGAACGTGCCGGAACGCCGGTACCCCGGCCCGCTCCAGGTGGACCGCTCGGGCGGCGGGTTGCGCCTGGTGGCCACGCCCGCGTTGGACGACTACGTGGCCGGCGTGGTGCGTGCCGAGGCCGGCAACCACCACCACATCGAGTACTACAAATTGCAGAGCGTGAGCTGCCGCACCTACGCCCTGAGCAACCTGCGCAAGCACCTCAAGGACGGGTTCGCCGTGTGCGACCAGGTGCATTGCCAGCTCTTCCGGGGCCGCAACGACAACGACACCATCGCCATGGCCGTGGCCGCCACGCATGACCTGGTGATCGTGGACCCCGCCATCCGCCTGATCCACGCCACCTTCCACAGCAATTGCGGCGGCGAGACCGTGAACGCCGAGGATGTCTGGAGCTACGAACCCTACCTCCGCGCCACCACGGACACCTTCTGCACGCATGCCGACCAGGCCACCTGGGAGCGCACCTTCCCGCGCTCCGAATGGCTGGGCTACCTGCGCCGCAAGCACGGGTTCACCGCCGACGGCCCCGCCGCGCTGGCCGCGGTGCTGGAGTACGAGCCGCAGTGCCGCGACCTCTACCTGGGCAACACCACGCCGCTGATCCCGCTCAAGACCGTGCGCGAGGACCTCAAGCTGCGCTCCACCTATTTCGGCATCCGCACCGAGGGGGAGAAGGTGGTGCTCCAGGGGCGCGGCTTCGGGCATGGCGTGGGCCTGTGCCAGGAGGGCGCCATGCGCATGGCACGCGCCGGCCGCCCCTACACCGGGATCCTGCACCACTACTACACCGGTGTACACCTGGTGGAGCTGGGCACCTTGGATTTCTTCCGCGAGGAGGAACCCGTGCCCGGCGGCGACTTCCCCACGGGGATGTGAGCGCGGCTTCGTAGTTTCCCCGGCATGTCCACGCTGCGCCATACCGGCGGGCCGTGGGAGGCGTTGCACCGCTCGCCGATCCTGCGGGTGGCCGTGCCGTTCATCACCGGCGTGGTGCTGGCCGATGTGATGGGCGCCGGCCCGCTCGCGGCCTGGGGCGTGCTGCTGGCCGCACCGCCGCTGCTGGCCGTGCTGCTCTTCCCGTCGCTGCCGATATCCGCCGGGTATCGCGGTGCGGTGCTGGGCGGCTGGTGCCTCTGCTTCGGCGTGTTCTGGACCGTGGTCCACCACCCGGACCACGACCCCGCGCATGTGCAGCACCACCGCGGCGAGGGCGCCTGGCTGGTGGCCGTGCGCAACGTCAGCGGCAGCTCGGACCGGGTGGTGCGGGCCGATGCCACCGTGCTGGGGCAGGCGCATGAGCGGGCCACCGTCCCCCTGCGCGGGGAGGTGCTGCTCACCCTGCTCACGGACAGTGCCGCGCCCTTGCTCCGGGCGGGCGATCGGGTCCTGGTGGAAGGCATGGTCGAACCCATCCGCCGCGTGCCCGACCCCGGCGGTTTCGACCGCCGCGCCTGGGCCGCCTCAAGGGGCATCGGCGAGGAGCTGTTCGCACCCGCCGGCGCATGGCGCACCGTGGGGCATCGCGCCCATTGGACGGACATCTTCACCACCGCCCGCACGGCCATCTCCGACTGGCTGGACGGCAGCGACCTCACCGTGCAGGAGCGTGCCGTGGCCAAGGCCCTGGTGCTGGGCCTGCGCGACGAGCTCTCGCGCGAGCAGGTGGACGCCTACGCGCGCAGCGGCACCATCCACCTGCTGGCGGTGTCGGGCATGCACGTGGGCCTGATCTACGCCGCCCTGAAGCTGCTGTTCGGCTGGCTGGGCGCGGCGCCCCGGGCACGGCTGCTGCGCGGGGTGCTGGTGCTGCTGGCCCTGTGGGGCTACACCGGCCTTACCGGCAACGAACCCAGCGTGCTGCGCGCCACCGTCATGTTCAGCATGTTCACCCTCGCCGATATGTCCGGCCGCCGCGTGGAGGGGGTCAACAGCCTGGGGGCCGCCGCGCTGGTGCTCATGCTCTGGGACCCGTTCATGTGGCGCATGATCGGCTTCCAGCTGTCGTTCATGGCCGTGCTGGGGATCCTGCTGCTGTACAAGCCGGTGATGCGCCTGTGGCAGCCGCGCGGCCCGGTGCTGCGCTACGCCTGGTCCATGCTGGCGGTCTCCTTCGTGGCCCAGCTCGCCACCACGCCCCTGGTGCTCTACCACTTCAAGGCCTTTCCCACCTGGTTCCTGCCGGCCAATTTGGTGGTGTGCGCGGTGGGCACCGTGGCCATCTACGGCAGCATCGCGTTGATCGCCCTGTACAAGGTGCCGCTGCTCGGTGCCGCCGTCACCACCGCCATGCAATGGCTGCTCACCGTCATGGACCGCTCCACCGTGTTCTTCGCCCAGGCACCGGCCGCCTACCCGGCGGTACGGGTGGACGCCACCGCCATGGCGCTGATCAGCGTCCTGATCGCCGCGGCCACCGCCTGGGCCATCTGGCGGTGGGGCGCCATGCGGTGGGCGGTGGCGGCGGCCGTGGCGGGCCTGATCATGCACTGGGGCCTGCAGGTGGACCGGCGTGATCGCGGCGGCGCCTTCGTGGTCTACGACGATCGGCACCGTACCCAGGCCGCCATGGCAACGGGCCGCGAGCTGGTGGTGCTCGACCTCGGCGCCGATGCCGGGCACCTGCCCACCAAGTTGGAACGCCATGCCCGCGCCACCGGCGTGGAGGTGCATGCGGTGGTGGGCCCCGAAGTGCTTTCCGCGGAGGTGCCCACACGCACCGGTGCCACCATCGCGGGCGCGGGAAGGTGGACGGCTCCGGGCATGGACGTGCTGTTCGTCTCGGCCGGCAGCGGATGGCCCGCCGGCACACTCAGGCCCGATGTGATGGTGGTCCACGACATGCAACGGCTCCGCACCGAGGACCTCCCGGCGGAGGCGGTGGTCCCCGAGCGGGTGGTGCTGGCCGCCGGGCTGCATTGGCGCGTCCGCGGTGCCCTGAAGACGTGGTGTACGGAGCGTGAGATTCCCTGGCACGATGTGCAGGACCAGGGCGCGTTCATCCTGGAACGCCCCGGGAAGTCAAGCCTGCGGGCCCCGGTCCGGGCTGGTATTTGACCGGCCCTGCCGTCAGTCCAGTTCGCGCAGCAGGTCCTGCAGGTCCAGGGCGCGGGTATACATGTCCAGGCCGCCCTCGGCGGTGGTGGGCCATTGGTCGCGCGGCTTGTCCCAATACAGTTCAACCCCGTTGCCGTCGGGGTCGTCCAGGTACAGGGCCTCGGACACGCCGTGGTCGCTGGCGCCGGTGAGCGGGTATTCGGCCTGCCGCAGCCGTTGGAAGATCGCCGCCAGGTCCTTGCGCGTGGGGTAGAGGATGGCGGTGTGGAACAGGCCCACGCCCGTACGCGACGCCGGTGGCGCATCCTTGCTGAGCCAGGTGTTGAGGCCGATGTGGTGGTGGTAGCCACCGGCGGAAAGGAAGGCCGCGCGGTCGCCGTACATCATGGTGAGCTCGAAGCCCAGCAGGTCGCGGTAGAACCCCAGGGCCCGGTCCAGGTCGGCCACCTTCAAATGCACATGGCCGATGCGGGTCTGCGACGGAACGGTGTAGGTGGTCATGGGGAAGGTGGTCCGATGCGGCAATGTAGGCCACAGGCGGTGGCTTCCGCCTATCCCTTGATGAACCGGGCCGTCCACACCACCGTGCCATCGCGGAACACCACCGTGCAGAGGCCCGGTGGAAGGGCGCTCACGTCCAGCACGGTGCGTTCGCCCCCGACGGGCGCGGTGAGCACGGTGCGCCCGGTGATGTCCTGCACGGTGATGGTGCCCGGGCGCCCATCGCGCAGCACGATCGCCAGCCGGTGCGCAGCAGGGTTGGGGAAGATGCGCATGCCCGGGCCTTCCGTCTCGAACACGGCCGTGGGCGCACAGAGCACGGCATTGAGCTTCTCCCAGATCGCATCGTTGAACAGGAACGGCACCAGGGCGCCATCACCCGGGGCGTTGCCCATGCGCACCAGCACCAGGCCCTGGTCGGGCACCACGTTGATGAACTGGCCGTTCTTGCCCATCGCGTGGTAGCTGCCCAGCGGGGCGTGCGGCATGAACGGCCCGGGGAAGAGGAGCTGCAGGCCAGGCACCATGAAGCCGTCCGTGCCATTGAGCCACCACAAGTGGCCGTAGGCCGGGTTCATCGGTTGGGAGGGGGTGGTCATCGCGGTGAAGTAGGCCGGGTCGCCCAGGATGTCCGTGCCGTTCCACGTGCCCTGGTGCATGGCGAGCAGGCCGAACCGCGCCGCGCTGCGGGCCCGGCTGAAGAAGACGTTGTTGTAGCCGACGGACAAGTAAAGCCCGGCGATGCCCGTCTGCCCGGTGAGCCGGCTGAAGATGTAGGTGTTGAGGCCCTGGCCGGTGGCGGCCTCCAGCACACCGTCCAGCAGGGTGTACGGCGCATTGTGATAGCTCCAGCGCGTGCCGGGCGCGGCCAGGTGGGTGAGGCAGGCGGGGTCGGTGCAGTCCAGGTCGCCGCTGTCGTCCAGGCCGGTGGTCATGGTCAGCTGGTGGCGCACGGTGATCGCGGCCTCCTGCCCCGGCGAGAGCGCGGTCCAGCCCGGGCCGAGGTAAGTGCTCGTGGGCTGGTCGATATCGAGCTGCCCTTCGGCCTGCGCCATGCCCACGAGGAAGGCCGTGAGCGACTTCCCGGCGCTGGCCCAGTACCACGAGCTGTCCGCGGTGAAGGTGCCGAAGTAGTGCTCCATGGCGATGCGGCCGTCCTTCAGCAGGATGAACGCCTTGGTGCCATTGCCTTCCAGCAGTTGCAGCAGCGGCGCGATGCTGTCCGTACACCAGCCCAATGCGGCGGGCTCCACCGTTTCCCAATCCATGCCCACCGTCGGCGGGAAGTACGGCTCCTGCGCCGGCAGCACAGTACTCAGCAAAAGGGCGGGGAGGGCGAGGGGGCGCATGGCGTGCAGGTAGTGCGGGTGCCAGAGTGATAGAGTGGAAGGGTGCCAGAGTGCAAGGGTGCCCAGAGTGCGAGGGTGATAGAGTGCGAGGGTGATAGAGTGCGAGGGTGCTGCCTCCTGCCCCTGCAAACCACAAACTCCCCACCAAACTCCCGGGGCAACCGCCCAACAACCTACCTCTTGGTCCGGTCCACCTCCTTCACCAGCCGGCCCTTGTCGTAATGCAGTTCGCGGTACACCTGGCCATCGGGGGCGTAGTCGTAGTGGATGCCGTGCTCCTGTCCGTGCAGCCAGGTCTCGGTGTACTTGCGGTTGCCGTCCTCGTAGAAGTATTCCCACTGGCCGTGCTCCACGCCGTTCTCGAAGCGGCCCACGTATTCCAGCTGGCCGTTGGCGTAGTACACCTTCTCCATCACCTTCACGGCGTCCTCGCCCTTGCCCTTCACGAAGATCTCCACCTGCGGGCGGCCGTCGGGGTGCTCGGCGGCCACGTAGCGCTCGTTGGCGCAGGCCGTCAGCAGCAGCAGGGGAACAAGGTGCAGCACGGGACGCATGGGCGCTAAATTAGGGGGGCGATGCACCGGCGGCAAGACGGTCAGAACCAGGCCATCACCTTCAGGTTGAAGCGGCGCGGGGTGAGGAAGTCCGGGATCGCGTAGTAGCGGTTGCTCACATCGGTGACCCAGGTGTGGTTGATGGTGTTGTTGATGTTGAGCAGGTTGAAGACCTCCAGGCTCACCCACATGTCGTTGATGTGGCGCAGGAAGCCGGTCTTTTCCTGTCCCTTGGCACCGAGCAGTTGCTTGCTGAAACCGATGTCCACCCGGCGGTAGAGGTTGGTGCGCAGGGTGTCGCTGTATCGTTCGCTGTTGGGCGGGCCGAAGGGCACGCCGGTGCCGAAGACCAGGCTCAGATGCACCTTGAAGGTGGGCCAGCGCGGCATCTCGTCCTGGAAGAAGAGCGCGAAGCTCACGCGTTGGTCGGTGGGTCGGGGGATCCAGCCGGGCTCGTGGCGCACGCTGTCCACCGCCACCTGGTCGAAGGTGTAGCCGGGGTAGATGCGCTCGCCGGCGGCGTTGTAGCGGGTGTAGTAGTGGTCGTCGTGCAGGTCCTCGCGGATGGTCATCACCCCGGCGCCCACCCAGCTTTCGATCCCCTGGATGAACTCGCCGGCCAGCTTCACGTCCACCCCGGTGGCATGGCCGCGCGCGTTGTTGGCGCCCAGGTAGCGGATGCGCACGTTCTCGATCTGGTACG